>DUSX01000003.1 GCA_012842395.1 Bacillota bacterium | reverse complement strand
CGGGTGACCGAACTGCCACGCCGACAGAACGACCCGGGGGAGGAATGTTGTGGTACGCGAGACTCGTATGCCTCGAAACCCAATGATGACGAGGCCTCACAGAAATGAGGTGTCAAACGCCAGTCAGACTTCCGAGCACGGCTGCTCCACCGCCCGGCTGGCTGCCCGGTCGCTCGGTAGCCTAGCGTCGCCGAAAGCCTGCTCGCCGGAGGAATTGCGTGCTGCGAGGAATCGCGTAGGAACGAGCCCTGCCTCGCGTCGACACGGCTTCAACATCCTGCTTCGGAAGTCTTCGTCTCACAAGGTGGTTTTCACGATAAGGCAGCTAACTATGCGTGAGAGTGCGGCTTTTTCGACCAAGCTTGGACCGCGGGCTTTTCCTGGCGAGCATCTCGTGCTGGATGAGGAGGAACACACCGAGAGACATCACCACGTCACCCAGGCTTACGACGCGGTGAATGGGATACGGCTGGCCGATTGGGATCACGTCTCCAAGCTGCCACAAACGTGTGGTGGCATCGACGAGTCTATAGGTGAGGACCTTGCCTGACTGAATCGCGGTAACCTGCTGCGCCATCCCTACCGCGGTGAGCATGTCGGCGGACACCGGCATTTTCATCCCGTTGGCGATGATGACTACGAAGTTCAGTGCAACTCCGATCCCGGTGAGGAGCATCCAGCGGATGTGACGGTTGGCCCAGATCGCATAAAGGAGCAAGGCGTAACTGACGAAGAATGCGTAGGGCGCAACGGATGGGACGAACGCGGCCCCGCGCAACCCGAGGGCTACCACTGCAGCCTCAATAGCGAAGGAGGCGATTATACAGTCGACCCTCTTGAGTGGCATCTCTCCGAGGCTCGAAAACGTCCCGCCTCGGAGCTTACCTACGACCATCGATGCGACGGCGGTGTCAACCAGCATCGCCTATCACCTTCTGGTTCTTGAGCTCCTCGACGAACGCCTTCACTACCTCCGGGTCGAACTGCTTGCCGCACCCGGCGAGCAGTCGCCGCACCGCTTCCTCAGGCGGATACCCACGTCGATACGGCCTGTCGGAAGTCATAGCGTCGTAGGCGTCGGCCACGGCCAATATCCGCGCGTGGATAGGGATGTCCTGCTCTGTCAGACCGTTTGGATAGCCGCGTCCGTCAAGACGCTCATGGTGACATCGTATCGTCGCAGCAACGTCTCGTAAAAAGCTGATCTCCGATAGGATCTTGGCTCCTGTAACCGGGTGTTGCTGGATTCTCTGGAACTCGTCGGTCCTGAGCTGACCGGATTTGGAGAGGAGCTCGTCGGGAACGCCTATCTTGCCGATATCATGCAACAGCCCCGTATATTCGACCTTTTCAACCTCACCCTCGGGCATACGGAGCTGGCGCGCAATCGCTGCGGAGTAAACCGCCACCCGATCCGAATGCCCCCGTGTATATTTGTCCTTTGCTTCCAGAGCGGCTGCAAGCCCGCGGACCGTATCCGCGTACAGCTCCTTCATTTTCATGTATTCCTGGAATGAATACCGGGCGAGGAGAAGGGGAATGAAGAACAGCGTGGTGCCGAGCATACCTATGTACGGGTACGCCGCACCGATGAGAAAGCCCAACGGCGCGAGAGCAAGGTAATTCCTCAAGACTCCACTGATGTTTCCCGACCAAACTACGCGGAATGGCGCCGACTCCGCAAGTGCTATCACACCCGTAACGAGACAAGCGTTCACAACAAAGTAAACGAGCGTGCTGGTTACAACAGGCAGGCTGTCCTCGGGCAGGTGAGGCGAAGCTATGTGGCCTCCCAACCATCCGTATACAAACCCTGCCAGCCCAACCGTTATTACCATTTGAGCCAGATTGAAAAAAACCTTAAGAGGTCCAGAGCGCCGCCGTAATGCACTTACAGCGCCATCCACAGCACCCACGTACGCAGCAGACGGTCCACAGACAAGTACTGCAGCAAAGTTCGTCGCAAAACTGACAGACACCGCACCGCCTTTAGGCAACGGTACCGGCAGCATTCCTGCGAAAAGGGATAAACCACCAAAGAAAACCAGAGACTGCCACGGTGTCGCCCTGAGGTGTGGAATTGTGCAAAACAACACAGTCACAGCGACGAGGACTGTGCCAGTTACGTAGAGTATCAGAGCCCGCGAGACGCCATCTCGGGCGCGTCCCTCTCTGTGGGAATGTTGCACTTACACCATCACCTCGGCAACAAATGTAGGGAACCCTCGCCTGAGACAGGCGCTACGCTAGTCTACTGCTGGACCGAAAGCTCGTCACTGCGGGGCTCGTCACCAGTAGAAGCTGCCGCCGCCCGCCAAAACCAACGCCACGAGTGCAAGGATCGCCTTCACGATGTTCTTCATTTGCCTTCCAGCCTCCATTCGCATTTATGAAATGCCGGGCTAGAGTGGCCCGGAGAACTCGAATCGGGACCTGGTCTCCGCTCAAGGCGTTGCTTCAGGCCGCTCTGCCGCTCCCAGAGTTACACCGTAACCCACGATAGCGGCCTGTTGGCGGTTCTCCGGCGGGGGTTCCAAGACCGTTGACGATGTTGAATTATCGCCGCAGGCGCGTTTCTCCTACCACCCTGCTAGAGGTTTCCGCAAGCTAACCGACGTCCTCGTCGTAATACTCCTCCCCTCCGTACGTGAGGGTCACGCACCTGTTTACGGCGTGAAGAAGAGCCCTTATCACCGCCTCCTCCTCGCTTCGTGTTACGTACGACGCGCCCGTGGATGGCACGTCGCCCCACGGTGACCCGATAGTCGCAAGCACGACTGCGGTTTCTCTGCCTGATAGCCTGCAGAGCTGGACATCATCGACCGAGAGGCCCACAAGCCCTCCGAATGCCTTATCAAGGGCCTTCAGTGCCGCGGCCGCCGGCACCTTGAACCTGTTATCCTCGTTAGGCAGGTCGTCTTCCTCGCCAATGAAAGTCCTCGGGCCGTATGACAGCTCGACCACGGCGTGTATTCGATCGGAATACACGTTCACTCCCAAACGCTTGAGGCCGATGCGGGGCTCGAGTCGCAGTTCCTCGTCGCCGACCGCCCGCCCACGGCCGTCCTCTCTCGGTTTGTCAGTACCCTGCGAAGCCACGGTCTCGCCCGACACAACCTTGTACTTCTTCGGGACAGCCTTCCTGGCATCAGCGCCCTGCTGTCCGGCACCTTCTGGTGCCCCACTCTCGCCATTTGCGGTCCCGCGCGCCCCGCCCGCCCTGGCCTCGTCACCAGATGCCGGGCTCACCGAAACATCGGGCGCCAGGATACCCATTGCGCTTTGAGTTGCCGGGCCGACGCGCTCCGGAACAAGCGCCCCCCGTTTCGACGACCTCGCCGGTCCACTTCGCCCTCTTGTCATGCTGACCGCCTCGAGAGGCAACCTCCGACCCAGATGCGTCGTGCAGGCCGACTCGACGTCTCGCACAATGCGACGAGACTGGACCCGGCCTTCCACGAGTATGTCGATGGCGGTGACTTCGCCGTCAGCACCACAATTCACGCTCACGGACGCAACCCCGGGGATTTGCCTTATGGCAGCTTCAAGCATAGCCGCCTGCTCGGGGCCGCGCACACCGCTCGTCGAGCTGTCTACGTGGCTGCCTTCTTGATGCGCTTCCTTGCGGGGTGCCATAGCATTGGCTCCCTTGCTTGCAACTTTATGCCAACGCTTATGCTATTCTACCTTACAGCAGGGAATCCTGCCGCAGCACGAGCCCGTTCCCGGTTTTTTGTCGGCGGACAGCCGAGTCGACGAGAGCTCGCAGCCCCCCCGATACCAGGCAATGTCCCCCCAGAACCACTGGAATTGCGGCATCCAGAACCGACCTCGTGAAGTCGCCCGCCACCCGGTTCTGGATGTCCGCCGGGCGCATCAGATCGGAGCTGAATCTATCCCTTGCGGAAAGCATCAGGCCGAGGTGCTGGAAAAGCACTCTCGAATCCATGAAAGCCGCGTCCGCCACTTTCCCGAGGGCCGTCACAAAGGCGGCGAACCCCACCTGTTCGATAAGACAACCGATCAGCGAGACGACCTCTTTCCGGTGCTGTCTGCCAAGAGCCTTCATCCCGCGTTCCTCTGAGAACACTCTCGTTCTGCATTTCAGGTGCCGGTTCACGTAGCCGACGGCGCTTGGATTCACGCGTCCGATAAGCGCGATCTCCGAGAGGTAACTCGATAGGGTGTCCCGCGCCTGGAGGAGTCGCCCCCACGCGGGTTCGAGATCGAGATTACCGATAGCGGCCCGCGCGCAAGGGCCCACATCGGGATGAAGGCCCAGGACCATCACGTCTGTGGGTGTGTCAACGTCAAACAACGCCCCGACAGTCTCGTCCATCGATGCCACCGGCAGCACGCGGGCAAGGCTCATTGCGAGCGCGTTGTCGGACGCCGGCAGATCGCCCGAAAGACCAAGGACAGCGGCGGCCGGCGTGAAACCCACAATGTCGCTGGAGAATACGTTGTTGGCAACGACCAACGCGTCCGCGGCCGCCAAACCCCGTGCCACCGCTGCAACCTCGCCTGCAGCGAGAAGCGACCCTGACGCGCCGCCCATGTAGAGCACGGCCTCCAAGGCGTGCTCTTTCACGACCTTGACGATATGTTCGCCGAAATGGAATTGGCCGCGCGCCGGCACCAGCTCCACTTCGATCTTGGTCCCTATTCGCGCGGCCTTGGAAGCAAGGTCTTCATAGGTTGTATAAAGCAGAACGCGGTCGAGCTCGGGAAGCCCAGTGAACTTGCTGAGGTTGTCGAGAACCACGGCCTTTCTCACGGAAACCACGAGGTCCTCGACCTCGCTCAAGGGCCTACCGCCCTCGAACACTACGAGCGTAACCTTACGCACCGCACCACTCCTTCATGGCCCGCTCCCGTCCGCGTGTGCCACGGGCTGCGGGCGAGACCAGGAACCCAGGTGGACGACTTCGCCGCCGGCCAGCGGGGTTGCTCGTTGCGCGCGTCTAGGCCTCAGAACTCAGGCTCTATGAGGCCATAGTTCCCGTCCCTGCGCCGATAAACGACATTGACCTCCTCTGTCTCGGCATTGGAGAACACATAGAAGTCGTGACCCAGAAGCTCCATCTGCATAACGGCTTCCTGAACGGACATAGGTTTCATGGCAAACCGCTTCGTCCTGACGATGCGCGCCTCCTCTTCGGCCTCCTCGGGGACGTCTGGCCCCTCAGGACCCTCAGGAGCGAATGCCGCCTCCACAAGGCGCGCACCGATCTGGCGCAGCCGGCGATTGATGCGTGTCTTGTACTTCCGTATCTGCCGCTCGATTTTGTCGACTGCGCCGTCCACCGACGCATACATATCGCCTGTTTTCTCCTCGCCGCGTAGGAGCAGGCCGTTTATTTGTATCGTGACGTCTACGATGTGAAGCCCTTTCTCGATGCCCATGGTCACTTGGGCGTCGATCTTGTCGCCTTCGAAGAACCGCTGGATCTTGTTGACTTTCTTCTCGGCGTAGTCCCGGAGAGCTTTTGTCACTTCCACGTTTTTGCCTTTGATGGTTATCTCCATCCCCGTCAGCTCCTTTCCGGATCGTGAAAACGAGGCTTCCACGTAGTATATTCCCCCTCGCGGGGGGAAATCCTGCCCCACCATCCACTGCCCGGCGATGGAGCCGCTGGCTCGTTCCCATTTGTGCACGGCCCGCTTCAGCCGGGCACGTGAAGCTTTCTTTCGGTGATCACCACCAGCCGCGAGATGGTCAGCGTCATGACGAGGTACATAAGCGCCACCATCATCCATATCTCGAACGGCCGGAATGTGCGCCCTATCACTATCTGACCCTTTCTCACGAGCTCTTCCATGGCTATCACCGATACGAGGGATGAATCCTTGAGCAGGGCGATGAACTCGTTTCCCAGCGGCGGCACAATGCGCCTGAACGCTTGCGGAAGGATCACAAAGCGCATGGCCTGCACGTAGGTCATGCCAAGCGCCCTAGCGGCCTCCATCTGCCCTCTGTGGATGGACTGAATCCCCGCTCGGACTATTTCGGCTACATACGCCCCGCTGTTTATGCTCATAGCCGAGATCGCGGCAAGATACGGAGGCACCGGGAAGCCCAGCACTTGAGGAAGCCCCATGTATATGATGAATATCTGTACCAGGAGGGGGGTACCGCGGAGGAAATCCACGTATATAGCGGCCAAGTATGAGACGAGTCTCGTCTTGGAGATCCTAGCTATGCCTACAAAGGTCCCGATGATGATCCCGAAGGTGATGGAGATTGTGGTCAGACGCAGCGTCATCCACGCCCCCAGGAGGAGAAACGGAAGCGATCTCTCGATCACGTCCCACCTGAACCCAGGGAGTAAGCCAGCAAGAAATGAAAAAGCAGCGTTCAACTCTCTCCACTCCCACTTTTGTGTTCTGTACCGGACGGCTCGTCCACTCAGAACTCTGACAGCCCAGCGCCTGGCGCCTCGGCAGCGGGCCCGGCCACGCGACGGCCACGGGTGCCGACGCATCCAACCTCCCTGGGCGCGTTCGAACTCGCCGGAGACCGGAAAGCCCGTCGGGCACTACTCAGAACTCACTAACCCACTCACCTTCAACGGTCGCACAACAAAAAGACGCGTAACACCGCCGCTGCGCAACCGGAACGGTTGCGCGCGGATGTGTTACGCCTTGCACCTCGATGAACAACCTTGAATCGGCCGACCGCGTCTGTCGGGCTTCGCTTCCTGCGTTTCGGTCCCACATCGGACCTGCGTCACGCCACCTTGCGCCACCTCGTCGCGTCACGACGGTAGCGCCAACTTCCTTCCGTGTCTCGTGCTTACTTACTGGCCGAAGTATTTCGCGTAGATCTCATCGTACTCGCCCGTGCTTTTCAGCGTGGCAAGGGCCTTGTTGATGTTCTTGAGGAGGTCTTCTCTGTCCTTGCGCATAGCAATCCCATAGTATTCAACGGTGAACGGAGCGCCGACTATTTTCAGCGAATCGTCATTCTTCACAGCATCCGACGCAACGGCGATGTCCATTATGCACGCATCGACCGCGCCGTTCTTGAGCTCCAGGAACGCGTCGGGTGCGAGGTTGAATCTCTTGACCTCTCCGATGCCCTCGATCTTGGAAGCCGCGAAATCACCGGTAGTGTTAATCTGTACTGAGACCTTCTTACCCTTGAGATCAGATGGCTGGGTTATGCCCTCGGTGTCTTTGCGGACCACTATGACCTGGCCAGCGGTGAAATAGGGGTCTGAGAAATTGACGCTTTGTGCACGCTCGTCGGTTATGGTCATTGCGGATACGATCACGTCGTAGTTGCCATTCAGCAGGCCAGGCAATATGCCGTCCCACGCGGTGTTGATGATTTCAGCCCTCATACCCATCTGTTTTGCGATGGCCTGAATGAGCTCGATGTCGAAACCCTTGAACTCCCCGGTCTGCTCATCCTGCCACTCGAAGGGAGGAAATGCCACGTCGCAGCCAACCTTGAGCACAGGAAGCTCCTCTTGTGCCTCGTTCCCAGGCGCTGCCGCCTGTTCCGGCGCTTTCTTCAGGGCAAGGGCAACGGCCAAGACAATAATGACGATGACACCGATGATAAGTACGAGGCCGGACTTTTTCATCTTCGCTCCACACCCTCCTCAAAGTTCCAGGTTTCTAGTCCGATTATATTGCACGCCCCAACCCGTAGCAAGTACAGGTTTCTTGGAGCCCCAATATGAGGAAAAGCGCGGCCTTTCGGCCGCGCCGCTTGCTGACTCGCACCTTTCGAACGGCATCGTTTGAATGCCGCGTACGACACCGTCCCACTCATCAACCTTGACCACTGGACCCTAAAGCTAGTTTCCAATCAGCAACTTAGGCACCACGATAACCCTTCTGAGCCTCGAAGCACTCTCGGCAGTACACCGGCCTGTCTTCGCGGGGCTTGAACGGGACCTGAGTCTCCTTGCCACAGGACGAGCAAATCACCGTGTACATCTCTCTCGGCCCATCGTTACGCTGGCGCTTGCGGGCCGCGCGGCAGTCCTTGCAGCGCACGGGCTCGTGTTCGAAGCCCTTCTCTGCGTAGAACTCCTGCTCCCCTGCGGTGAAGATGAACTCCGCACCACAGTCGCGACACGTCAATACCTTGTCTTTGAACTCCATACTGGACAAATCCCCTCGCTTTGTGGTAATGACACCCCTGCTCAGATAACCGTTGTACCCCGGCGCACCTTTCTCGTCTATTCTATTCGCGCCCCTGGCCCGCGGCCGGCCTTGTGAGTATACCGGAACGACCTGAACAAGTTGGGCTTGAATCTATTCTATTCGTCCGTGCAGATAAATGCAAGTAAATTTGCAATTTCCTTTCCGCGTTCGGACGTTACGCCTCATTTAGCGAAGAAACGGCCCATCCCGAGAGAATTCGCTCGGATGCACCTGCAGGAGTTTCGGGCGGCGTGGCGAATTGGAGTCACTTAAGTCCGCCAGGACAAGCGGGCAAAGCCAACTCGGCCCGGGTAGCCAGCTCACCGGACGCCGACAGAATAGGAGGAGTGAGCAGGATGTATCGTAGAGGCGCTCTGTCCGTCACGGTAGTCGCCTTAGTACTGTTGTTGGCCGCCGGCGTAGGGTATTGCCAGTCTCCTAAGTACGGTGGCACGATTGTGTTCGCGAGAGGCGCGGATTCGGTTTCCCTCGACCCGATCAACGTTACTGACGGAGAATCTCTCATCGTAACGAGGCAGATCTTTGACGGCCTCCTTCAGTATAACGAGAAAAACACGTCTGTTGAGCCGGCCTTGGCTGTCTCGTGGACCGTGTCTAAGGATGAAAAGGTGTGGACGTTTAAGCTGCGGCAAAACGTGAAATTCCATGATGGCACCCCCTTCAACGCTCAGGCTGTCAAATTCAATTTCGACCGTTGGAGGGACCCCAAGAACCCATATCATGACGGCGCCTTCGAGTACTACTCGTACATGTTCGTCCAAGGGGACACCGACCTCATCAAGTCAGTTGACGTGGTCGACGATTATACCGTCCGGTTCGTTCTGGAGAGACCGCTCGCTCCATTCCTTGCTAACCTGGCAATGACGCCGTTCGCCATCGCGAGCCCCACCGCTATCAAGAAGTACGGCGCAGACTTCGGGAACCATCCGGTGGGCACAGGTCCGTTCAAGTTCGTCAGATGGGACCATGGCGACAAGATCACTCTGGAGCGAAACGACGCATACTGGGGCGGCAAGCCGTACCTAGATAGGATAGTATTCAGGTCCATCCCGGACAACTCCGCGAGGTTCATGGAACTTCAGGCCGGATCCATCGACATCATGGATGGCCTCAGCCCCGACGATGTGAAGATCGCCGAGAAGGACAAGGCCCTCAAGATCCTCTTGCGACCGAGCTTCAACGTAGGCTACATGGCCATGAACATGGAGAAGAAGCCATTCGGGGACATAAGGGTACGGCAGGCGATAGCACACGCCATCAACAAACCAGCGATAATCAAGGCATTCTTCGCCGGTCTCGCGGAAGTCGCGAAGAACCCGATGCCGCCGTCGCTTTGGGGTTACAACGACAGTGTGACCGACTATGAATACGACCCTGCCAAGGCCAAGAAGCTCTTGGCGGAGGCGGGGTACCCCAACGGGTTCGAGACCACACTCTGGGCGATGCCCGTCCCGAGGCCATACATGCAACAGCCTCAGAAGATAGCTGAGGCGATCCAGGCGGACCTGGCAGCGGTGGGAATCAAAGCCAAGATAGTCTCGTACGATTGGGCGACCTACCTTGACAAGATAGCGTACGGAGAACACGACATGTGCCTCATCGGATGGGTTGGCGACAACGGCGACCCCGACAACTTCATCTACGTCCTCTTCTCCGGGAGCAACGCGGTTCCGGGCAGGGCAAGCAACTATTCCTTCTACAAGAATCCCAAGGTAGACGAGCTCCTCGTGAAGGCACAAACCGTTTCAGACCTCAACACAAGGACGAAGCTGTACGAGGAGGCCCAGCAAATCATCCATGACGATTGCCCGTGGGTACCGCTAGTACACTCAACTCCGCCACTGTGCGCGAAGAAGGAAGTTGAGGGATACATTCCGCACCCGACGGTGTCGGAAAGCTTCCGGAAGGTCTGGATAAATAGGTAAATAGAGGGCAAACGGGCGAGTTGAGGAGCCGACTTCCGCTCGGCTCCGTTCCATGTCGTCGGTGGCGCCGGGGCCGGCTTGGGGCTGGCCGGTGGCCAGAAGCCCCAGGCCGGCCGGCGCCAAACGCGGCGCCTCGCGTTATGATTCGTCGTAATCGTCATAATCGGGGAGGCGGGCAGCTTTTGGCCCAATACGTGCTACGACGGCTGATGGCGACAGTGCCAATACTCTTAGGCGTTACGATTGTAGTGTTTCTCTTCCTTCACCTCATCCCAGGAGATCCTGCCAGGGTGATATTAGGCGAGAGGGCCACGCCCGAGGCCCTGGAACAGGTACGCGAGGAGCTCGGCCTGAATGACCCCTTATACGTACAGTACCTACGGTTCCTGGGACGCCTCTTGAGAGGCGATCTGGGCCGGTCCATCGTCAGCAACACCCGGGTCTCACATGAGCTCGCCACAAGGTTCCCGGCTACGATTGAGCTTGCGGTGGCTGCCATCTTGATTGCTGTCGTTATCGGTGTTCCGGCAGGAATCGTATCAGCGGCCAGACAATATTCGTTGTTTGACCATATCAGCATGATGGTCGCGCTCCTCGGCGTGTCTATGCCCGTGTTCTGGCTGGGGCTCATGTTGATATGGCTGTTTGCGCTCGAGCTCAGGTGGCTTCCGATGTCGGGCCGCCTGGATGTAACAATTGATCTCCGCACTATCACAGGGCTTTTCGTGCTGGACAGCATTCTGACCGGTAACCTTGCGGCGCTCAAGAACAGCCTGGCGCACCTTGTGTTGCCCGGGCTCGCTCTTGGAACGATCCCGATGGCCATAATCGCGAGGATGACCCGGTCAAGCATGTTGGAAGTGATGCGGCAGGACTACATCCGCACCGCCCATTCCAAGGGCCTCGCCGAGCGGACCGTAGTGATCAAGCACGCCCTGAAAAACGCGTTGATACCAGTGATCACCGTGGTGGGCCTGCAGTTCGGATTCCTACTGGGCGGAGCTGTGATGACGGAAACTATCTTCTCGTGGCCCGGCGTCGGACGGCTTGCCTTCGATGCCATCATGAACAGGGACTTCCCGGTTTTGCAGGGGTCCATCCTTTTGATCTCATGTGTGTTCGTTTTCATCAACCTGCTTGTCGACGTGGCTTACGCGTACCTCGATCCGAGGATCCACTATGACTGATCGACTTGACCGGCGTTGCCTTGCAACAAGACTCGTTCTGCCTGGTACGACCATGATCGTCATCAGAATGCGGCGGGAGGGACGGCGTTGACCCCGGTGATTGAAATTGCTGCGGCGGGAAACACACACGACGGCGGTGGTGAAGTTCGTGGATCAAGCCTGTGGCGGAGCGCATGGCGGAGGCTTCTTCGGAATCGGTCGGCCGTCGCCGGAGGCGTCCTCGTGCTACTTCTCGCAGCCGTGGCGATCGCAGCCCCCTACCTGGCACCGTATGATCCCCTGGCTCCGAGCCTGGAAGATAGGCTCTCACCTCCGTCAGTCCTTCATTGGTTGGGCACCGACGACCTGGGAAGGGATATCCTCAGTCGCATAATCTATGGCGCAAGGGCGTCGCTCCAAGTGGGGATACTCGCCGTCGCCTTCGCACTTGCAGCCGGAGCGGTTCTCGGGATAGTAGCTGGCTACTACGGAGGGCTGATGGATAACCTCATAATGCGCGTCATGGATGTCATGCTGGCCTTTCCGGGTGTGCTGCTCGCCATAGCCGTGGTAGCGATCATGGGCCCGTCGCTCGGCAACGCCATGGTGGCTATCGGGATTGTGTCAATTCCGGTTTATGCACGGATAGTCCGCTCGTCGACGCTGCAGGTCAAGGCCAGCGAATACCTCGAGGCCGCCAGAGCACTCGGTGCCAGCGACCTGCGCATCATTCTCCGACATGTCCTTCCAAATTGCATGGCGCCGCTCATCGTGCAGGCTACCCTCGGCATCGCCACGGCGATCCTCGACGCAGCGGGATTGAGCTTCCTTGGGCTCGGGGCACAGCCCCCCACACCGGAATGGGGCGCGATGCTAAGCGGCGGGCGCGCCTTCCTCCGCGTCGCCCCTTGGGTGACGGCATTCCCGGGAATCGCCATAGTACTCCTGGTCATGGGGTTCAACATGTTCGGAGACGGGTTGCGCGACGCACTAGACCCCAGGCTGAAACAATAAGTGCACGGTCGAGCCTTGTTCTGTGCCACGGTTCTGTGCCACGTCCCGAGTAACCCCGTCGTGTCCCATTTCGCGACTTCGCACCCATCACTCGCCCGAGCGACCAGGGCAAAACCAGAGGCCATCGTCATCGCCGGGTCGGAGCGGACAATGCACGCTTCCTACGCCCGGCTGAGACCCGGGCCGCTGCCTTCACGATCTCGCCGAACAAGATGGTCGACGCAGAAAGGGCCCAGACTGTCAGCCACTCCGCCGGCGTAAGCGCAACCGTATCGAAGATGGGTCGTAGCGCGGGTACCACCAACACCACGAGTTGAAGTGCGGTTGACGCCACCCACGCCCCCACGAGGTACCTGTTGGTCAGAGGGCCAAGACGGAAGAGTGACTGCAGCGTCGAACGAAGGTTGAAAGCATGGAACAACTGACTGAGCGATAGAGTGGCGAAAGCCACCGTTCGTGCCGCAAGGACCGGGTCTCGGCCGGTATTGGCGTCTTCCTGCACGCCGAGCCAGAAAGCCAGAAGCGTGATGCCACCGATAAACGCCCCGTAGAGCCCTATGCGGACAACGCCGCCCGCACCGAACACCGACTCCGACCTCTTTCGCGGTGGGCGCCTCATCACTCCCGGGTCGGGCGGCTCCACGCCCAGGGCAAGTGCAGGAAGGCTGTCGGTGACGAGGTTTACCCAGAGTATCTGGATTGGCGTAAGCGGGCTGAAAGTGCCAGATACTATCGCCGTGAAGATCGCCGCTATCTCTCCGATGTTGCACGAGATGAGGTATGCAATGGACCGCCTGATGTTGTCAAAGATGGTCCTTCCCTGCCGCACCGCTTCAACGATCGTCGCAAAGTTGTCATCGGCCAGCACCATGTCCGCGGCTTCCTTGGCCACGTCAGTGCCGGTTATTCCCATCGCGCATCCAATGTCCGCGCGTTTGAGCGCCGGGGCGTCGTTGACGCCGTCGCCCGTCATGGCAGCGACGTGTCCCTGCCGTTGAAGGGCCTCCACGATCCTGACCTTGTGCTCTGGGGAAACCCGTGCGTAAATGGACACGCGCCGCACCGCAGCGTCGAGTTCCTCATCGCTCATGTTATCAAGCTCGGCTCCTGATAGCGCCAGCGGAGCCGGGACGCTGCCTCGTGAAGAGACAGACTGACCGCCCGTTGCGAAGCCCCCGGCCCCAGGCGCAGCCGCCGTAGCGGTGCTGCCGGCCGGAAGACCCCGAGCCCCTGACCGAGCCTCCGATTCGGACTCGGACGCGGACGCGGACTCGGACGCATGAGGGCCTCCTCTCTGGCCTTCCCCGGCAAGACCGATGGCCCTTGCCACCGCTATGGCCGTATCCTTGTGGTCTCCCGTTATCATGATGGGCACAATGCCAGCCTCCCGGCACGTCCTGACCGCAGCAGGCACCTCGGCTCTCGGCGGGTCCATCATGCCCATGAGCCCTACGAAAACCATGTCCTGCTCGATGTCATCAGGTTCCAGGCGCGGCGGAAGCGACGGTAAGTGCTTGAAGGCGAACGCCAATACGCGCAGTGCATCGCCGGCCATATGACGGTTAACGTCCATTATACGGGTCCTCGCCGCGTCGTCAAGAATATGAACCTCCTCCCGCTCGAACACAAACCTGCACCGATCGAGCACAGAGTCAGGGGCACCCTTCACTAGGGCCACATAGTGGCTCCCACCCTGCGCGCCGCGGCAGGAGTCTTCGCCGCCCTCCAGGTGTGGCGAAGCCGCAACGCCAGCATCTGCGCCCTTGGTGACCGGTCCACTCGCATGTGTTTGGGGGCCGTCGAGATCTTCGGGTCCGCACGCGGGCGGAGCGGGGACCGGCCAAGGGAATCGGTGCACCGTGGTCATTCGCTTTCGAACCGAGTCAAACGGGATCTCCCCCACCCTAGGTGCCTTCTCGGCCTCGTCCGGACCGAAGCCGGCCTTCCTGGCTGCTACAACAAGAGCGCCTTCAGTCGGATCGCCCGTGACGTACCACTCCCCTGTATCAGGGTTCTGGCGGAGCTCAGAGTTGTTACATAGGAAAGCAATGCGCGCCATCATCCCGAGATGCGGGTCCGTGGCATCCACGGTGGCGCCGTCCACCAAATCAACGGCAGCCGCACCGACGTCGGATGTCCCGACCTCTTCGCCAGCCGCTGGCTCTGAGTCGATTCCGGCCACGTTTCCGTTCGCCGCTGTCCCACTGATCAGGTCGACACTTTGGGTCGGCCGGACATCGGCGAGACGATTCGGAGCTGCGGCGGCATGAGTGACGGTTCGGGCGGCCGGCACGGCGGCAGCCCCTTTATACTCCGCCCCTGCCCTCGAGGCCGCGGGAATCGCTGCCGATGCGCAAGCGGCCGCCAATTCGCCCTCGGCCTCGCCCAGGCCTCTTGCCACCTTGAACTCGCCTTCGGGCGAATAGCCCTGCCCCGTTACCCGTAGCACCCGGCCGTCAGCATATGCCCTCACTACCGTCATCTGGTTTTCCGTGAGAGTGCCCGTCTTGTCTGAGCAAATCGCCGTCGCGCTTCCCAGGGTTTCCACGGCAGGCAGCTTACGAACGATGGCATGGTGCCGCGCCATGCGTTGCACCCCGATAGCCAGCACCACGGTGACGATGGCAGGGAGCCCCTCGGGGATCGCCGCGACCGCAAGGCTGACCGCCGTCAGGAACATGTCGAAGACCGGGATGCCTCGCAGGAGCCCGGCGACGAACATGATCCCACATAGCCCAAGTGCCGCGCCCCCAAGCCACTTGCCGAGCTCCTCGAGCCGTTCCTGCAGCGGCGTTCGCTTCTCGGTGGACGTCTCGATGAGGCCGGCGATGTGCCCGACCTGAGTCTTCATGCCTGTCGCGACAACTACGCCACGCCCCCGCCCGTACACGCAGATCGTCGCCATGTGGACCATGTTGGACCGCTCGCCTATCGGAGCGTCTTCCGGAAGCACTGCGTCAGCAGCCTTCTCCACGGGCACGGACTCGCCCGTGAGCGCCGCCTCCTCCACCTTGAGCGTGACCGCTTCCACGACGCGCATGTCCGCAGGGATGTGGTCCCCGGCCTCGATGAGCACCACGTCTCCCGGCACGAGCTCCCGCGTTGGCACCGTAACAGTGACGCCGTCGCGGCGCACGCGGGCGTTCGGGGCCGCGAGCTTCTTGAGGGCAGCCAGGGCTTTCTCGGCACGACTCTCTTGCGCAACCCCGAGGACGGCGTTGAGCACGACTATGGCCATGATGACGATTCCCTCTGTAAACTCGCGCAGCGCCGCCGAGATGGCTGCCGCAACGATGAGCACCAGCACCAGGGGCTCCTTGAACTGGGCCAGGAACATCTGGAGGATGCTCGGCCCGGGCTTTTCACGGAGCTCATTCGGGCCGAAACGCTCCAAACGCGCCTTGGCCTCCCTGGAGGAGAGGCCCTTCGAGAGATCCGTTCCGAGGAGGGCGGCGACGTCGGATGCGCTCATGCAATGATACGGAGGGGTAGCTTCCGCGGAGCCTCTGATAGCGCTGGGGTCGGTCTCGTTAACACGTCTCACAGCCGTTTCTCTTTCCATCGCTCATTTCCTTTCAATACGACGAGTCTCGATGCGACGCGCCGTTCGTGCCGAACTCAAGACCCCGTCATTCCTCTGGGGTTCTTCCACACAACTAGCGTGTCCTTCCATCAGGGAACCGCATCCACCCGCATGCTGCCCGTTGGGCGCGTCAGCGCGGCGTGGGTGCAAGCACTCCAAATGACGGCACCAGGCTAGAAAAAAAGACCTCCACACCATCGAAGTGGTGCGAAGGTCTTGCCAAGCCTGCACGAGGCTGGTAAAGCCAGGCTCAAGGCCGGTTGTTGACTTTACCTGAACCAGCTACTCCCCTTCGCTTGTCGCCCGGCACGGGCTCCGCCTTTGCGGGCTTTGCGGGACCGACCCCTCATGCGATAAGGAGTCGCCCCTCGCGCTCTGTCCACAGACATTATACCTGTCGCAAGCCCGACTTGGCAATACCCGCCGCCTGGGAAGGCCGCGCCTGCGGCCAAGCGGTCGCACCCGCCTGCACCGGGCGACCGTGCCTACCTTGGCCGCGACCGTGCCCACCTTGGCCGCGTCCGCCCGGTCCGCGTCGCGTCCAGCTTCAGCGGGGATCGCCCATTCCACGCCCATGCCGTCCGTCACCAACTCCCATGTGTGACGCAGTAACCTCATTTCAGCATCGTCCACACGGCGGCTGCGCCCACCAGGATGGCCTCGGGTATCGCCACGAGTTTACAGACGCCCCCGAAGTCCGCCCCAAAATGAGCGACCGTAAGAGACAGGCACAGGTGTGCTGGAGACAGCATGACTCCCGCCTGACCGCTCACTACGCCCAGGATGGCAAGGTCGATCGACCGCTGTGCGAGAAACGTCCCCGCGGTCGCCGCCGCGGCCCCACCCGCGATCGGTGCGCCGAGGCCTGCGACAACAGGCAGAGCAAGCCCTGCGTAGGCCGGCGCGTAACCTGTAAGAAAACCAACGAGGAACGGCATTACGACCGCAACGAGGATGACCGGCACCCCGGAGGACTCAAAGAAAGCCGGCAATTCCTCGAGCGCGCCCGAAAGCTCCAGGACGCCCTTGAAGGCCATGACCCCCGCGATGAGAAAGATGATGCTGCTTGCGATGGCTTCCTTCGCGAAAGCGGCAAGCTTCCGCACCGGGACGTGAGCGTACAGAGCCGTTAGTATGGCGACGACGCCGAGAACAAGCGTGATGTCCACAGAAAGCGCCACAGCGCCCACGACGACCGACAAAATGGGTACGAGGCCGTTTGCTAGCGCTATCCAGTCTTCGCGCGTAGGACGCGCTGTGTCGGAGCTGGCCCATTCGGCCCGCGGAACGCCGTGAAATCCGACAAAAGCGCCGCTTACCACGGCGATGACAAAGAAGGGAGCCGTCAGCTTTACGTAGGTCGGGAGCGGCAGTCGCAGCAGGTTTGAGGCAATTATGAGCCCCGGGTACACCGGAACCACGAATTCCATCGGGTGCCGAAACCAGTAATTGATGAAGCTACGCCGTTCCGCCGACATGGACATTTCTTGAGTGGCCTCGCCCACCATCGGCGCAGAAAAAAGCGCCCCGCCTGCCGATGGGAGAAAACCCACTAGGAGCGGGAGAAGGGCGGCGACGGCTCGCCTGTCCCGCACTATCTTGCCGAGCGCCCCGGTCATGCCGCCGAGAAAGCCCGCGTGGCGCATCACGTTCTCGAGCACCATCACGACGAGCAGCGCCGCCGCCAATTCGGCGGAATCCAGCGCGAACACCGATGCCACGATGCCGCGCACGAGCTTCACTGGACCCATCCCGAACATGAGTCCGAGTCCCACAGCGGCCAAGAGCATAGCGATGCCCAGGTTCATCTTTCTGCGCAGAGCCACCACAATGAACAGGCACACCAAGACAAGCTTGACTAGCGCACCCACTTTCGGCCCATGCCCCCATCCCCGCCCGTTGCTGAGCGCGTGATAGTGTCAGAGACCATCGGTCTGGCCGTTGCGCCGTTCGGCCTGGCGGTCGTCCCGTTCGCAAATGACGGGCTTGACGTCGTGGCACCTATATTACTCGTATAGCGAACTCCGGGCACACGGGGCTGCAATAGCCGCACAGGATGCAGGCGCGTTCATCAACGCGGGACTTCCCGTCCACGATCGCGAGCGCCCCATTCGGGCATGCTTCCACGCACGAACCACACCCTTTGCAGTATTGCGCGACTATCTTGAGCCGCTTCCTCTTCAGAGTGGCCTCCTGCTCGCCTGGGGGAATCGTCTCTCCGGCAAATATGCGGCAGTTCATATCCACCTCGGCCTCGGATACCATTCCGACAGCCACCGCATGCACTCCGGGAAGCCCCAGCACGTATCGGAACGCTTCCTCCCGCCTTGGAACTAGATGCCCGCCCCCCAGCGCTTTCATGGCGTAGATGCCCTTCCCGCGCTCGGCAGCCACGCGGATGGCCGCGGCCATGTCATCAGCCGTCCCGCCTAGAAGGCCCAAGCCAGCCACGTTGATGAGCGGGTGGATCACGTCGATGTCCGCCCTCTGCGCCGCAGCTCTCACCACGCTTACCCTATGAGTCGAGATGCCGATGGCCCGCACTAGGCCCTTGGCTTTGTACTCCACGAGGCACGCGTGAGCACCGGCACGCTCCTCAAAGACTCGCTCGTCCAAGCGGTGGGCGTGGAGCATCACGATGTCCAGCTGCTCCACGTCGAGCGCGTCAAGGGCAAACCGGACGTGCTCCTCGGCTTCCTCATACGAAGAAGCCGGCGTTTTCGTGGCGATAACGAGCGGCCCGGCCCACCCCTCCTTCGCCCGCCGGATGTGCTCATATGTGCCATAGGTATGAGCCGTATCGATGAACGTGACGCCCAGCTCCAAGGCGCGCCGTATCACCCGCGCCGCCTGCGCGATGGGAACGTCCGCCTGCACAGGTCCTATAGGCAGGGCGCCGAAGCCTAGCCGTGTCACGCGTATTCCGGAGTTACCGAGCTCCGCTTCAGGAATCATGTCGTGGCCTCCCGCAGGACTGTGGTATTCCTGGCCGGCGCAATCATGGATAGCCAACTCGAGAGTTGAGAGATGAGACCGCCAAGCCACCCATTGGCGGCGAAGTGGACTGCGTGCGACCCACACATGGCTCAACTCTAGGCTTGGCCGTGCACAACCTCCACGTCGATGCACCGCCACTGAAGAACGAGCGATGAACGATTGCCCGACAGCGCACGTAACTATTCGTTCCCTGGCCGTCGATATCCTGCCAAGGACCTGGATAACTCACCACAAGTTTGCACCTTTTCTAGCGGTGGGTGATAAGTGAGAAGGACGGGGATGCCGGGCAAGCCGACCTTAAGCGTGCCGTTTTCGGCGAGGCAGCAGGCCAGCCCCCACCCGGCGCGCACACCAGAGCTAAATTCGAATGAGGCGCGCCGCGACCGCGGCGCGGTCCACGGAGGGCAACGCCGGCACCCCCAGCACGACCCCGCGCCGCAATGTAGCGCGGACTTCTGGCGACGTACTGGCGATGCACTTAGGTATCGTGGGATCCTAGTATCGCGAGACCTCGCGAAGGTATCTAGCCAACAACGTCGACCCCACGAGGCGCCAGAGGCGGTCGGTACCGTAGCCGAGAAGACCGAGGAGCACGATGCCGGCAAACATCCAGTCTATGCGGAAATACAGTCTTGACGTCCATATGAGGTAGCCCAGTCCCGAGTTCGCCGCGAGCATCTCCGCGGCCACTATCACGAGGAATGAGGACGCCATGGCGAGGCGCATGCCAACATAGATGTACGGGACGGTTGCCGGGGCAGTTACGTGCAGGAACAGTTGACGACGGTTGGCCCCAAGACACCTCGCGGCGCAGATCTTCTCCTCAGGGATGGCTGCGACGCCCGTCGCCGTGTTGATCATGACGATGAACCCGGTCGAATAGACAATGAGGAGGATCTTTGACAACTCGCCAACACCGAACCACACGATGAACAGAGTAATCAGCGCGAGCGCCGGGATGAACCGAAAGAAATGCGTGAAAGGGTCAACCAAGCTACGAACAACCGGGGATGAACCAACCAGTAAGCCGACTGGAATGGCCACGAGGCTTCCGAGTATCCACCCGGCGAAGATTCTTCCGAGGCTCGCCCCGATGGACTTCAAGAGGATCCCCTCCCGGAGAAGCTCGCCGGTCCCCTTCACCACGGCCGTTGGCGCCGGTAGAAAGAAAGGGTCAATCAGGTAGGTCGACGCAAGCTGCCAGAGAACGATCATGGCCACGACGCTCGCTACCGAGTAGAAAGGGTACCGTTTCCCGACCATGCCCTCGAGACCTCCTCTTCGATGTCATGCTCGATCTGACGGAACGCGTCGACGAAGTCCGGGGCGAGTTCATCGCGGGGATAATCCATGCGCACCTCGATCACACGTTTGATCCTGGAAGCCGGCCCCGCGGTCATTATCACGACGCGCTTGCCAAGCAGCACGGCTTCACGGATATCGTGCGTCACATAGACAAAGGTTTTCTGGGTCCTGAGCCATATGTTCACTATCTCCCGCTGGAGGATGCGCCTCGTCTGAGCGTCCAACGCCGCAAACGGCTCGTCCAAGAACACGATCGCGGGATCGGTGGCAAGCGTGCGCGCGATCTGGACTCTCTGTTTCATGCCGCCGGAGAGCTCGGCAGGAAACTTTCGCTCCTGACCCTTGAGGCCGACCATCTCGATATAGCGAAGCGCCGTAGCCCGCTGGCTGTCCCGCGCCATCCCCTGCATTCGGAGGCCGAACGCGACGTTCTCCTCGACGTTCAGCCAGTCGAAAAGGGGCGCCTCTAGGGACTGGAATACCATGCCGCGGTCCCGGCTGGGCCCCGTGACGCGCTGGCCGTCCGAAGTCTCTACAACGCCGCTGGTTGGCTCGGTGAATCCGGCCATTATCTTCAAAAGCGTGGACTTCCCGCAGCCACTTGGGCCCACTAGGACAAGAAACTCTCCCGTGTGCACCGAAAGGTCGATCTCGCCTAGAACCCTTTCTTCGCGGCCCCGTCCGCGGCGGTACGTCTTGGATACCCCTCGTAGACGCAGGGCAACGCTATCTGGCACCATTTCGCTCTTCTCCTTCGAGCATGTCCCACAGTATGCTGCCCTCCGACTGGGCCGGTCCCTCTAGCCCCATGAGGTACGCGAGGGTAGGCGCGATGTCCTTGAGTCGGATCGCCCACTTTCGCCTGTAACCTTGTCGAATGCCGGCACCGCTGAAGAAAGTCATTGCCGCGTTCGAGAACCCCTTGTAGGTCGCGGCTGGCAGGTACGGCGTGTGATGACCTGTCACCACCGTGCATGGGCGAACGATTGCTCGACCCAAACGGTCCGCATAAAGGCTGCCGAACCGCAGCGATTGGATCTCGCCGTCCCATGTGGAATATCCTGGTTTGAGGAAGTACAGCACATCCCCTATCCATTCCTTTGATGCCCCGACAATGCCAAGGTCTTCGGGCCGGCAAGCGAGATGCACGGGGCACTCGCCGGTCTCAGGATCCCGAATCTGCCGCAAGGCCGTTATCACTTGGTCCCGAACCGCTTCGTAGTCTGCCGGTCGTACCTTTCCCCCAGGCTCCCGCCCGGCGAGATTCACCCAAATGTGTTGCGGGTCTAGATACGGCACGGCTTTGGACGCCTCTATGTCCACGGCGAACCGCCCCGCCGCCGAGTCCCACGAATACTGCAACAACCCCGCGTTGACTAACGCTTGGACCACCGAAACATACTTCCATGTTGGCAGAGAGCCATGATCCGATGTGACCACCAACACGGTGGACGCGTCCATGCAACCCTCAGCTATCGTGCCGATTAGCCCGTCCACTATCCGGTACGCGTCTCTGTATAGGTCCCACGCCCTGCGTGTGAGGGTCGGCGATGTGTAGGGAAACTCAGGGTCGAGGTACCCCAGGAATGTGTGGTTGAGAGCGTCTATGAGGTGGTAGTGCATGAAGAGCACGTCCCAACCGGCCCGGCCCCGCAGGTACAGCGCAGCCCGAGCCATCCAGTCCGCCTGGAACGCAGCCTGCTCGAGAGTGATGTCGGCACTCACATTGAGCGGACCGTACGGGCGCAGTTGTTCGTTCACCGGAACGTACGGGCACTCGAGACCCTCCACATACGGACCGATCTCGGATATGATCTCGGCCTCGAGCCCAGGTGGGTAACTCCATCCCTCTGCGCGGAACACATCCGTGCAATAGAGCTCCACGTGCTGCGCTTCAGGGGAGAGGCGGGCTAACTTGAACCTGAAGACAACCCTGCCGACGCCGAGCTGCCGCACCAACCACTCGCTCCACTGCCCGGGTGCCAGGGTCGCAAGTGGTCTTCGCGCGTCCTTCCGATGGGCGATGATGAGCCGATCGTATCCTTCTGAGGTGCTAGCAATAAGCAAGAGCGATAGGTCTTCTCCAGTGGATTCAGTGTCACCGCCCACCCGTATCTCGGCTTCAAGCGGGGTTATCCTTGATTCGACCTGACCCGACCAGCCCTCGGCAGGTCGAAGCCGCAAGGGTGCGTGCTTTATCTCTGCTGTCGGAAGGTCGAGGACAACAGCCTCTGGGTAACTCGTAGCATATACGCACGGCTTCTTGACCCGCCATGGGTCGCCGCCAGGCGTTAGCCCGCCAAGGACCACTCTGCCGTCACCGGTGCCTGGCCATCCCACGGGGTAGTTCACTATCAACGTTCGCTTGCCCGCTCGCTCCGCCGCCTCCCACAGAAACTCTGCCCTGCTAGAGGTCGATTGCTTGTTCCTTGCTCCGTCCTTCTCGCCAGCGTCGAGCGGCTCACCCGCACGATGAGCGGTGAAGCTCAGGATACCGTGAGTTGCGGGCTCGGCACCGGACGCTATCGTAGTCCAATTCGTAGGCGTGTCAACTGGAATCGAGGACAGAGCCTCACTGTAGGAACCTCGATCGGCGAGTTTCTTGAGGTTTGGCATACACCCTTCGGCCATGAACCTCTCGGCAAGCGAAAGCAATGAGCTATCTATCCCGATGACGATGGCCCGTTGCACTGTCCCGGCTTTGGTCACCATCTCTCCCCCTCGCGCAATGTTGGTGGCTTCGACAAGACTTGTCGTGTCCGTCTACTTCAACGATACCCGGGCCGGATCCACTGAACGCAGCGCATCCGGTGCCACATTCTGGCGGACCGAGAGCTTTTCCTTGATGATACCCTTATTGACCATGAACTGCGCCAGGCTTTCCATGGCTTTCAGCTGTTCGTCCTTCAAGCTCAGTGTGTAGTTCTCGCGACGCATCTCGGTTAGCACTTGTTCTTGCGGAGCCTTCACCTTGTCGGCAACAATCTTGCTGGCTTCGTTCATGTTGCTTAGCATCCAGTCGGTGGCCTCAGCAAGCGCCTTGAGGGTCGCCACCACAACCTGGGGATTCTTCTCAACCAGTTGCCGGCTGGCCACCAGAAAGCCAAGGGACTGCTGTCTAGCGGCGCTGTCGTCTGTCAGGATCCGCACGCCAGGGATCTCTTTCGCCTGGTCGGTGCCCTCACCCCATACCCAAGCCGCATCGATACGGCCCGCGCGGAGCGCCGCTATGATCTCGAAGAGGCTGGAGAACGGCGTGAGCTTGACACTGTCCTCTGGTATGCCATTGACCTCGAGGTAACGCAGGGTCACGTACTCCTGAAGCGAGCCCTGAGCAACGCCCAGCCTCTTGCCTCGCAGGTCCTTGGGATCGTTGATGGCGCTCGACACGGCAAGTTTGTGAAAACCGGGGTCCGGCTCCATGATCGTCGCCACCAGTCGGAGCTGTCCTGGGGCAAGCCGTGTGAGCGTCGCGAAGTCCATGCCTACGCCGAAGTCAGACCGACCCGCAAGCACGGCATCGAGGGTGTCCGCGCCATAAGAGAAGACCTGGACAACGGGGTCGATGCCATACTTCTTGAAAAGCCCGCGTTCAGCGGCAACATGAATCTGGGCACCCAGGATGAAGGAGTCGACGCCCAGCCTTACCTGGGCTGCGCCCGCCGCCTGGGTCACTGCACCTGGGGCACGGATGACAAGAGACAACGAGATTCCTGCGAGGAGCGCCAAGAGTAGTACTGCTGCCACACCACGACCATTCATGCCAATGCGTCTCTGCGACATCGAAGCGACCCCCTTTTCTGCCGAAGTGTTTTGGTTTTGGACCGACAGCGAACTCCTACACACCATCGACCAGATTATCGACGGCGGACGATGTGAAATGAGAGTTTGTCTGTGCTCTGATATCCCTCGGTGTACAGCAACGGAACGCCTTCCTCTGTGTATGCGATCTGCCTGGTTAAGAGAATAGGGGTGCCTATCGCGATCGACAGCCTATTGCCTATCGTTTCATCCGCGAGGACGGGCTCTACGAACGTGATCGTATACTCCAAACGCACGTGGCATTGTTCTTCAAGAAACGATAGCATGTCGCGCTTGAACAACGCGGGGTCAACCGCGAGACCATCGATTAGGCTGGGAAGATAATCGCGTAGGTATATCACAGGCTCGCCATCTGCAAGGTACACGCGTTCCAGCTCCCAGAGCTCAACTGGAGCGTCCAATTGGAGGCACTTTCGAATCGCGGCTTCCCCTTCCCCGTCGCACTTTCTGTACGCGAAGCCCGCCATATCACACTGTTGGCCGCTTGCGCTGATGATGTCCGGGATGGGCTTCAGCTCTGAGAGACTTGTCTCGATGAGGCCCACATTGGCGTTGACAAAAGTGCCAAGTCCCCACCGCCGCAGCAGGATCCCGCTGGCACGGAGGGTCTCGAGGGCTTCACGCAACGTGTTGCGGCTGATGCCGAGCTTTTCAGCAAGCTCGCGTTCGGAAGGCAGACACTCTCCGGGCTTGAACGTGTGCCGGATGGCGTGGACAAGAGAAGCGCGGGCAGCGTTCACTCGCTTTTCTCGGCTCAAGGTTTCCACAGCGGCAACCCCTTCTGGTTGGAGGTCCTACCTCTTGTGACACAAGTATAACACGTGTCAAAAAACGAAGTCAACTCCTCAGCCCGTCGCGTCAGCGCGAAACGGTGACGCACGCTGAGCACCCCACGAAAACCTAAAGCTATCCCCCTGCGCGCTGCGGGCACGAGCGTTCCGCGCTCGCAGCTCGCAGAGGGTCGCAGCGGGTCTCCAACCGAGCAGGGCGAAGCCGTTCTAGAAGCCAGCATCCCGTGCCGAGTAGTGGTTCGCGGCGGCAAGCTCACCGGCGCCGGGCTCCACCCGATAGCCTGCAGCCGTCAAGGCCTCCTCCAGTGCGCCGAGAAAAAGCATCACGTTGGCCTGGGTGCAGGAGTGTCCCATGAGGCCCACGCGCCATATGCGCCCCTTTAGTGGGCCTAGGCCGCCCCCTATCTCCAGGCGATAGTGGGTCAGCAGATGCCGCCGAATCCGGGCATCGTCAACTCCCTCTGGCACCTCGACAGACGTGAGCATCGGCGCCCTATAGCCCTCTTGGGCGAATAGTCGGAGGCCCATGGCGGTGATCCCCGCCTTGAGAGCGTCGCTGTGCAGCCTGTGCCTGGCGAACCGCTCCTCGAGCCCTTCCTCATGGACGATACGAAGGCTCTCATAGAGCGCATAGATCATGTTCACCGGCGCGGTATGGTGGTAGAACCGCTCCTTGCCCCAATAGCTGTGCAGCATGGCCAGGTCAAGATACCAACTCTGTACCTTGGTCTTGCGCGCGCCAAGCTTCGCCTGCGCCCGTGCCCCGAGGGTGATGGGAGCAAGCCCCGGCGGGCAGGAAAGGCACTTCTGCGTGCCGCTGTAACAGACATCTATACCAGTCGCGTCGACGCAGACCGGTGCCCCGCCCAAAGACGTCACCGCGTCCACAACAAGAAGCGCACCGTATCTGTGAGCCAGCTCGGCTATGGGCTGGATGGGCTGCAAGACTCCTGTGGACGTTTCCGCGTGAACGATCGCAACGACGTCAGTGCGACGCGCCTTGAGCGCCTCTTCAACCCTTTCCGGCTCGACGATCTTCCCCCACTCCGCTTCGACAAGGGCGAGATCCCCGCCGCATCGCGTCACGATGTCGGCCATCCTCTGGCCAAAGAGGCCGTTCACGCACACGAGAACCCTGTCTCCCGGCTCGATGATGTTCACCAGCGCCGTCTCCATCCCGGCGCTGCCCGTCCCGGATATCGGGATGGTGAACTCGTTCTCGGTCTCGAACGTCTTCGCTAGAAGCTCCTTTGTGCGGTTCATTATCTCCAGGAACTCGGGATCGAGATGGCCGAGGGTCGGCATGGCGAGAGCTTGAAGCACCTTTGGGTGCACGTTACTCGGACCGGGCCCCATGAGCGTTCTCCCTTCAGTCGAAACACCGGGATAGTCCTGCACCGCAAACACCTCCGCCCGAGATATTGTTGCCTGCGAACGTCGCGCAAGGCGGCGCAGCGGCGCGGCGCGCCGCTGCCCATAACCGCAAAAGGTGAATAGCCATTATGGCCTATGGCGCCGCCTCGGATCGCGAGAAGCGTCGCAACATTACGATTCTGCGTGCACCAGCCGCTTCCTTCAGATCCGTGTCAGTATGTCTGAGCGACTCCAGGGGGCATTTCGGGATCAGGGATGCCCACACAAGCAAATGCCTGGGCGATCGGTGGATGGACAAAAGGCCTACGGCGAGGGACTTGCACCACGCCCAACACGCATGTGGTGCGTGGGTACCGGAGGATGACCGATCAACAATGATGGACACCTAGCGGGCACGGACCAGACGCGCGTCAGGATAGCTTGGTCTCGCGCTTGGCCTGCGCTTCACCTTGCAATCTCGCGAGTACGGCGTTTTTCGAACACACTATGTGTTGGCGTCCGAGCCGCTCCGCCTCTTCTGGGTCGCGTGCAGCAATAGCTGCTAAGATGGCTTCGTGCTCGCGCATGGCCTCGGCCACACGGCTCGGGTTCGACTCTATGGCTCTGCATAGCACACCTATGGATTCACGTAGCACAGGGAGCAATTCAGTCAGCTTCCTATTGCGGCTCGCCCGAACGATTATCTCATGAAATCTCGAGTTTTCCTCGACCCATCTATGAGGCGCGGCCTTGGGCGGAAGGAGTTGTTCCATCCGTACCACGCAGCCGCGCAGCTCAGAGAGCTCCTGTGGCGTGATGTTGCGAGCCGCTAGGCGGGCAGCCAAACCCTCGAGCACCTCTCTTAGGTCGTACAAGCCGATCGCCTCGTCGAGCGGCATATTAATCACAGTGACTCCTCTCACGGGGGCGACCTCGACCAAGCCCTCCGACTCCAGTCGGCGAATCGCCTCCCTGACCGGGCTTCTGCTCACACCCAGTTGTTCCGCGAGTTTGTCTTGTATGAGACGTTCCCCGGGCGCGAAATACCCTTCTACGATCGCCTGGCGAAGGCGAGCGTACACTCTCTCCCGAATGGTCTGCCTAATCTCTCGACCGTCTAATGCGAGGAGTTTGGGATACCCGTTGTCCTGTGACGATTCCCCTTGCCGTTGCCGTTGACGTTGTTGGCGTAGAGGCATAGCGGCACTCACTACCCCCTTAATCCTTCTACAAGCTGCGTTTCTCTTCAGAGAGAGGATGAGAGCTCACCTGTACATCGAACGAGTCCTGCACATGGTCTGTTTCATGATGGGACCACGTGGCGCAGTAGCGTTGGTAACCACATGCAAAGAAGACGAGCCCACACGCTCCTACGCCGGACATGCACCAATAAACTGCGTGGAGCGGAAGGTGCTCCGCGATCCATCCCGCCAGCATGCCGCCTACCGCAACACCCACGTCGTACATCGCAAGGAGTGTCCCAAGAGCAGTGCCGCGGCGCTCGGGTGCCACATGGTCCACTAGGAGCGCCGTCACCGTAGGCTGCATCACGGAGAAGCCTATTCCGTATACTACCGCGGCAAACACAAAAGACGCGAGGGAAGTCGCGTTCGCCAGAGCGGCCATGCCCAGACTTATCGCCGCAAGGCCCGGAGCAATAACTGAGGCTCTTCCGTACCTGTCGGAGATCTTTCCAGCAAAAGTTCGTGTGGCGAACATCGACAGCGCAAACACTGTGAAGAACACGCCCGGATTTCCAATCCCTCTGGACTTGGCGTACACCGCAATGAACGATGCTATCGAGCCGTAGGTCGCGGACCCAAGGCCGAGTGTGACCGAAGGAAAGAGCGCCTCGAGGCCGAGAAATGAGCCGATGCGCGCTAAAACACCGTGGGGACCGCGCGTCGTGTGACTGGAGTACTCGTTGTGGCCGCCGCCTACCCGGCCGCACGACATGCAGCATCCGTCGCGCGGAGGGCCATATTCCTCGTGTATCCGATCGCCTCGGATGCGCGAGAACAAGCGCACCTTCAAGCCTCCCGTTTCACGCAACGCAGCCGAAGGCACGCTGATACAAAGGGTGCAGATGAACACGATTCCCGCGAGCACCCCAGACGTTGCGAAGAGAGCCCCATACGACAGGCTCTCGACAATCCCCACCCCTACGATCGGCCCGACCGCCATAGCTAGGCTCGTCGCGAGCAGGAAATAGCCGAGGCCCTCACCCCTCCTGTGGTACGGTACGGAGTCAGAAATAAGGCTGCTCGCAGCGGTCGAGTACATCCCGATCCCGAGACCGTGAAGGAACCTCACCGCCACGAGCCCTTTCACATGCGTCACAATCCCGTACAGGACAGCCGACGTTACGTAAACCAAAGCACCAGCGAGCATGAGACCTTTCTTGCCGCCCCGATCAACCCACCGCCCGGCAAAAGGCCTCATGAACACTGAGGCCATGGCAAAGGCGCTCATCACGAGCCCCACATCGCCCTCGGAGCCACCGAGCCCGAGCACGTATACGGGCAAGGTCGGCAGCAGGAGATGAAAACTGTTATAGAATAGAAATGTGGCGAAACACGTTAGTACGAAGTTGCGAGTCAGAAGCTTGCCCCCGCAACCGGTTCCTGTCTCCAACAAACCTCACCCGTATATCATGCCCGTGCGTTGCTGCATTTGCGGGCGACAGATCCGACCCCGTGGGTCTTGGCAAGTAGTCAAGAGCTGGCCTAACCCTTGGTTTACCCCCAGTGCCGACCTCATCCCCTGGATCTCCGGCTGCGCCCGTTGCCCTCGATGACCGACGCGCCCGGGTCGCGGCTCGCGCGCAGGCGCGCAGGCGGTTCGATTCGGCCCCGTCACATGGGCTTGCCGCGCCCGACAGGCCCCCTACTGAGCATGACCACCCGCGCGCCTCCACATTCGGGGTCAAGGACAATAGGTCACGCTAAAGGCGGTAAGTCACGCTGGCGCGGTCGCCGTCGCAACCCCTCTCGCAGCGGTCAGGATGGGAAGGTCAGGCGCCTATTGAGCGGCACAACCTTCGGCTCATATTGATACTCGGGAGTCGGCCATCCGAACTCGCGCCGCTGTATTAGGCGATACATGCCCGCGTGCTTCTTGGATTCCCATCCGAGGCCGCTTGCTGGTATGAGCATTGCATCGTGCGGCTCGACCTGGATGTAGCCTGCCTCCTGCGCACGCGTCACAAGGTCTTCACCCACGTCGGTCCTCGTCACAGTCGCCACGATCCGTCGGTCACCAGGCTTCACGGGCTGGAAGATGTCACCGCAGGACACATCCGCAAGCTCCGCTGAAAAGTCCGTGCACATCAGGCACCTGTCGCGCTTGAAGGTACCCGCACCGAGGAAATGCCAAGTATAGTCATGCTTGCTCGCTACAAAGTGAACCTTGGCATCTTTCGTAACCGCATACATGCCTCCGGGCCATTGTCCGCCGCGGTAATCCAGCCTTTCGACCTCATCGATGTCTCTGATGTCGCTGAATTCGCGAACGAGGTGTTTTATACCTTCCCAATAGTACGTGGAAGCGCAGAAGAGCCCAATGATGAATTTCACCGACTCTGCTAACCTCTTGGGTTGCCCTTTCATCTGCAGTTTCCGGAGGCCGTGTACGTGGCATGGAAGCCCCACGACGCCCACGCGCGCGTGCTTCTCACGGAGGACCGCCTCGGCCAGGACAGCGTTATTGGGCACTGTCACCATGGCAGATCGCGCCGCCGCCTCGACTTCCTCCGCGGATGTAGCGACCATAGGAGCACACCGGGCCGGCTCATCCTGGCTCCATCCAGCCATGATTACCGCATCGACAATACCCGCGTCGAGGGCGAACTTACACAGCCCTGTCACGACCCCTCCGCTGCTCGAGGTCGCCTTCACGTACGGATCCGTCGCCCACCCTCGATAACACGACCTGAAGATGCCTACAGGGTCTTTCTCTTCGTCCCGCTCTCGGCCGAGGAAGAACCTGTCCAAGTCCCGTAATGGCACGTCTTTGCCCGGGCAGACATCATAGCAAGCCCCGCACGACGTGCACCTACCGGTAAGCTTAGGCAAAGGCTCGTCCAAGGAGTAGTCCATTTCTATCGCCTTAGCTGCGCACACGCCCACGCACGTTCCACACGACGTGCATAGCCCCGTCCTCACCACATCAGCTCTCAGGTCCTCGAACCCCTTCTTTGTACGTTCTGCACTCATCGCAACATCCCTTCCATCCTCGCCTAAACGGTCGATTTCTCTTTGGCAGCTCTGGCAGCTTTGATAGCAGCTCGGACCTTCTCAGGAGTAAGCGGGAGATCCATGATCCGCACCCCAGTCGCGTCGTATACAGCATTCGCTATAGCAGCCGCCGTCGGCGTTGTCACGATCTCTCCGAGCCCTTTAGCTCCGTACGGACCCAAGGCGTGTGGAGCATCCTCTATGATGATGGGTACTATCTCGGGCGTATCAGTAGACGTGAGGATCTTATAGTCTAGAAGAGTAGGATTGATGACCCGGCCGTCACGTATCATCGTTTGTTCCCACAAGGACTGCCCTAAGGCGAACACGACGCCCCCTTGGATCTGCTGTTCGCACCCAAGGCGACTGATGGCCTGTCCGACGTCGTGCGCGGCGACCACCTTCAACACCTTTACATCGCCCGTTTCAAGGTCCACTTCGACCTCGGCAGACTGTGCCGCGTACATCCAGAAAGCGACGGGCGCCGCCGACTGACCTGTTTCCCTGTCCAACGGTATGACATAATCGGACTCAAATGAACCCCTTCCTACAAGTTCGTTAGAAGCCCGGTGCCTACCCTTGCCGATTATGTCCTTGATAGCTATCGAGGCCTTGCCGTCCTGCGTAAAAACGCGCCCTCCCCGGAACACGAGCGTATCCTGTGGCACATTGAGCAGTTCCGCTGCTATCGCGGATATCTGCTGCCGAAGGTCGCGTGCCGCGGCTCGTGCCGCGTTTCCTGTATGGAACGTGGCCTTGCTTGCGGTGGTAAGCTCGTCGAACGGAGTAAAGTCGGTGTCAGGCTGAGCCACAACGATGTCGTCCACTCTAAGCCCCAGTTCCTCGGCGACGATGTGCGCCACAATCGTATGGAGGCCCTGGCCCATTTCACTTGCGCTCACAAGGGCTCTCACGCGCCCGTTCTTGTTGAAGCGTAGTACCACGTTAGACTGCGCCGGACCCGCACAAGCCTTGACCGTGGCCGCGATTCCCCTGCCGCGAGCCTTACCCGGTGACGCAGCGGCCTTTGGGCTACCCCAACCTATCTCCCGCGCCGCGAGCTGAATGCAACGGTCAACCGCAACGTACTTCACCTTTTCTCCGGTGGCGTTCTCGCTGCCTTCTCGAAGGACGTTCTTCAGCCTGAACTCAACAGGATCCATGCCGAGCTCACGAGCGATCATGTCAGTGTGAGACTCATACGCCCATGTCATTTGTGGAGTCCCGAATCCACGTAGAGCACCAGCAGGCACCTTGTTCGTGTACACGCAGGCGCCATCGATCCAGACATTCGGGATATCATAGGGACCGCTCGCAGCGATGCTTCCGTTTCGGAGCACGAGCGGGCCGATCCGGGCGTACGCGCCTGTATCTAGCACAGCGTCTACCTTTCGCGCCAGGATCCGGCCATCTCGCGTAACGCCCGACTTAATCGTCACGACGCTTGCGTGTCGGGTCGTGGATGCGGCGAATTCCTCCTCGCGATTCAGCACCATCCTCACCGGTCTACGGCATTTGAGGGTGAGGGCCACTGCTATGGGCTCGACGTGCATGGGCACCTTGCCGCCGAACCCCCCGCCATAAGGAGGCTGGATCACCCGCACCCTATCGAGAGGCATTCCAAGAGAGGTGCTCAGCAGCTGTTGGACGAGATGAGCCCCCTGGGTGCCGGTCCAAACGGTCAGGATGCCAGACTCGTCGAAGTGCGCAATGGCTGCGCATGTCTCGATGTAGCAGTGCTGTATCGGCGGCGTCGTGAACCTGTGCTCGAAGACGAAGTCAGACTTGGCAAAGCCGGCCTCGACATCGCCCCTTCTAATCTTGAAGCTGCTACAGATATTGGTGCCCGGCACGGGCACCGGGATCGGTCCCCTGCGGTAGGATCCCAGCTCGGGATGGATGAGCGGTGCCTTGGGGCTCAGCGCCTCCTCCACATCGAACACATGCGGAAGCGGCTCGTACTCCACGTGAATCCGCTCCAGGGCAGCTTCCGCCGTAGCCTCGTCCAACGCTGCAACGGCGGCAACCGGTTCACCGATATATCGTACGACTTCTCGGGCGAGGAACGGCTCGTCCTCGACCATGCGCCCGTAACTGTACGGCGCGTCCGCTCCCGTTACCACCGCGACGACCCCGGGCATGTGCTCTGCTTCGGAGACGTCTATGCGTTTGATTCGCGCGTGAGCCTCGCTGCTCCTGAATACCTTTGCGTACACCATCCCTGGGATATAAAGGTCCGTGATATAGCGTGTCTCTCCCGTCGCCTTTCCCTGGGAGTCGATCCTCGGAAGCACCTCGCCCACTACACTGAACCCGCTCATACCTTACTCTTCACCCCCGCGTTCTCCGGCACGCGACGCGGCTAGGGCCGCGTCAGCGATTTTGTGGTATCCGCCGCACCGACAGAGGTTACCGGCGATAGCGTTCATAACCTGATCGCGCGTGGGGTGCGGCTCGCGGTCAAGCAATGCCTTAAGTGACATAAGCATTCCAGGGGAGCAGTATCCGCATTGAATCGCGCCGTATTTGATGAATGCCTCCTGGAGGGGGTGTAGCTCCCCGTTCTGGGCCAGTCCTTCGACGGTGACAACCTCGCCACGCGCAGCGTCCACCGCCAAGACAAGGCACGAATTCACAGGCTTCCCATCCAGCAAGACCGTACATGCCCCGCAGTCCCCAAGGTCACATCCCTTCTTGGTCCCGGTGAGGCCCAGTTTCTCCCTGAGAACATCAAGCAACGTGTCGTTAGGTCTCACGGCCACCTCGTAGGATCGGCCGTTCACCCTGAGCGTCACAAACATGGAGCCGTCAGCCAAGTGTTTCGTCTCGCTCACGTTCGAACACCCCCTCGGTGCCAGCAAGGGTCATGAGCGCCCTCGCCACCAATACCTCGATCATCTCCAACCTGTACTCCGCTGAAGCTCGCACGTCAGAGATGGGCTTGGCCGAACGCGCGGCGAGCCTGCCTGCTTCTCTTGCAACCTCGGGCGTGAGGAGTCGGTCCACCAAGTACGCCTCAGCCTCGCGCGCTCGCAGAGGAACCGGCGCCACGGCTCCCAGCGCGATCCTCGCTTCTCTCACGCGGCATCCGTCGTGCAACGCGAGCCCTGCCGCAACCCCCACGACTGCTATGTCCATCGCCTTTCGGGGACTGTGCTTTATGTATATCGACCTCATACCTTCAGGAGGGGTCGGAATCTCCACCCCAAGGAGCAGTTTCCCAGCGGAACACTCCGTCGCACCCGGCCCCCGGAAAAACCCGTCGAGATCGACATGCCTTCTCACGCCCCCGGGCTCCGCAACATGTGCCTTGGCCCCGAGCACCAGCAGCGGTGGAGCAGTCTCGGCCGATGGCGCCCCATTGCAGAGGTTTCCACCGATGGTCGCCCTGTTGCGCACCTGCCAGGAGCCAACTGCCCCCGCCGCCTGTGAGAGGCATGTGAATCTGTCCGTAAGTCTCGGTTCGTCAGCCAATGCCTGCATTGTTACTAGAGTCCCGATGTAGAGCCCCTCTCGCCGCGTTTCAATTGCATCGAGGCCTGGAATGGTCTTCAAATTGACAAGGGCCTTCGGCCTCGCTCCCTTCATCCTCATGGCCACGAGAAGATCGGTGCCCCCTGCCAAGGGCTTAGCCCCAGGGCCTAAACGATTCAGGACCGCCAGCGCGTCCTCAACCGAGCGAGGCTCCAAATAGTCGAATCCGGGTAACCTGTTACGCATCAGCAGGAATCACCCCTTCCTTAGTTCGCCTCTTTCGCCCCATCTGAGCGCCGACCAACCAATGACGGTGGTCGCCGCGCCCTATCTCACCCTAATCTCCAATCTTGTGCCCCCATCTGCCAATGATCGGAGCGGAATCTCCCTGCCTCCAAGGACGAGGCTCTGCTCCCCTTCGGACATCCTGACCCTTATAAGAAGCGGGTCCATCACCTGTTCCATCCCTCGGTAGATGGTCCACCCGTCCTTCATGACGACCTCTTGCGCGTACTCAGCAAGATCCTCGATCTCGGGCCTCAGGACCTTCGCCCGAACCTCGCGCAGAACGATTCTGCACTGCGGGTTTACGATGAACCACAGCTCCATGGGCCCGCCGGTCTGGCTGTGAGTGTATCTAAGCACAAACTCCGACCCCGGCGCCACGGGAGTCTTGAGCAAGGGATCCGTGCCGTATCCCGCTGTAATGACAAGAGTGTGGCACCCGCCTTCGCCCTCGCCCCCCCACCAAAGAAGACGCGCACCCGCAATAACACACGTTCCGACGAGTAAGCATAGCGCGAGCCCAATGTTACCCGGGCGCTTCCTCAAGCTAAGCCTACACATGCTGGTCTAAGCCCCCGTGAGCCGTGTCATACGGCGTGAAATCTGCCTTATCAACGTGCGTGAGCAACATAAGTTCCGCGCGCGGCGCCGTGCACCTGCCCGGACGGCTATGCCCGCACGCCGCGCGCCTTTGATGGTGCTTCCCGGCAGACCTCCACCAGAAAGACCCTCTCAGAAGCTCACACGATGCAGCAGCGTACCGTCGGCTTGGGCGCCATTCCACGCCTCGCCCCCTCGCCGGACACCACAGGCCTCTGAGTCCGAGACAGGACACTCATGCAACTCGCCTATTGCACGTTGATTCCTATCTCTTTGTAGTACCTGATCGCTCCGGGATGGTACGGAATCTTCACCGTGTCGGCGTTCTCGGGGCGGATGTTGCCAGCTTCTTTGTGTACTTTGGCGATGTCAGCGTTGTGCTCCATTATGGTCTTTGTAAGCTCGTATACCACGTCCTCAGGCAGATCCTTTTGGACTGCAAGGACGTTCCACGCTGCGAAGCTACGGACATCATAGTCTTGAGATTTGTATCGCCCCTTGGGGATCACCGTTGGCACGTAGTACGGCACCTTTTGGACTATCGTGTTGAGCTCTTTCTCGCTGAGCGGTACGACCCTGATCGGCTTCACAGACTCGAGGTCCAGCGCCCACGAAGACGGAGCTCCCGTCACGATTATGGCTGCATCCACCCAGCCGTTCTTCATAGCCTCCGCAGTCTCACTGAACGAGAGATACTCGGGTTTGAAGTCGGTGAACTTTATTCCAAGAGCATCAAGAAGCAGCTTGTTGCTTTCGAGAATCCCGCTCCCGGGCGCCCCGACCGATACCCTCTTGCCTTTGATGTCCATTATGGACTGGATCGGCGAGCTGGCCGGCACTATGAGCTGGTACAGGTTTGGATAGAGCGGCGCTATCGCCAGAAGGTCTTGCTTCTTGTTGAACGGCGCGATGCCTCTGAACGCTTGATCGGCGACCTCGGGTGTAAGGATCCCGAGCTCTACCTTGCCGGTGTCGAGAAGCTTCGCGTTCTCCACAGCGCACGCTGTCACTTCCGCCGTCGTCGGCACGTGCAGGTACTTCTCTATGACTTGGCTTATCCCCGCGCCAACCAGGTAGAAGGTTCCCGCGGTACCGCATGCCCCCAGCGACAGATGCTTGGGAAGGGCAGTGCCAGCAACAGCTGGAGAGCCACAAGTCACCAAGAGAGCCGCTACAACCGCCAACCAGACAATTCGCTTCCTCATTTGGTCCACTCCTTTCGGCTGGACGAACTGACAATACGGACTGCTTCCGCTGGTACGATGGCTTTCTGTGCCTTTGTTCCCGAACTCCCAGGCGGCGTGTCATCGCTTCCAGTTGATCCTTGCACCACCCCCCTTCGGGCGAGGCCACCCGACAAGGAACGGCATGGCACTTTTGGTGTCGGGTCAGCCCACAGGCCGAGGTGTTCCGTGTCGGCGATGCAACCGCCCCGGCCATTCCTCAGCCCCTCAGCCGCGGGCAGCCAGGTCTCCGCCTGCCGAGCCTCTTGCTCTCGTGGCTCTTACGCGCTGGATGATGACAACAAGCGCTAGGCCCGCGAGCCCCAAGACGTTGGTGAGCTGTCCAGGGTCAATGAGACCGAGGGCGCTCGCGAAAAGGACGATCCTTTCGGGAATGCCGATGTCTCCCATAAACCACCCGATTACAGCGCCGCTCAACAGGGCAGCGCCAACTGCAGCGGTCAGGCCCGACCACAACACAGAAAGCGGATGGCCTTGCCCCAACAGGGATGGATTAAAGATGAAGAAGTACGGCACGATGAACGCCGCTATACCGAGCTTGACAGCGTTTATGCCGGTCTTCCAGAAATTCGCCTTGGCAATCCCTGCCGCAACGTATACGGCAAGGGCCACGGGCGGTGTGATCATCGATACACATCCGAAATAGAAGATGAACATATGGGCAGCGAGAAGTGGAACTCCGAGCGTCTGGAGGGCTGGGACGCCGAGAACGGCGAGCACAAGGTAGGCAGGCGTGGTGGGAAGCCCCATGCCAAGCACTAGCGAGGCAAGCATGACAAGGAACAGCAGAAGGGCCACGTTACCGCCTGCGGCACTGACTACGATGTTGGAGAAACGCAGTCCGAGCCCTGTGAGGTTGACTATGCCTACGACGATGCCCGCGCAAGCGCACGCTGTGATGACACTGATGATGCCCCTCGCGCCGTCTTTCATCGCCTCGACTATCTCATGTAAGCCGAATTTCTTTTGACGCTGCAAGAACCCGATAATGATGGTCGAAAACAGCGAGTAGACCGCGGATTTCGTCGTCGTCCATTTGAGAACAACAAGGAGGAACACCATCACAACGATGGGTACGAGATAGAGCCAACCCTCCCTCAAGACTTTGCGGATGTCAGGTAGCTCTTCCTTCTTCAAGCCGGGGATGCGCGCTCTTGCTGCCTCGAAGTCCACTGAGAAGAGAAGCGCGACATAGTAGATTACTGCCGGGATGAAGGCAGCCTCTACTATTCGGAGGTAGGGAAGGCCAAGCATCTCTGCCATAATGAAGGCTGCCGCGCCCATGACCGGCGGCATAATCTGTCCGCCGGTTGATGCCGCAGCTTCGACCGCTCCCGCGAATTCCGAGCGGTAGCCAACGTTCTTCATCAGCGGGATGGTTATCATCCCTACGCCAGCCGCGTTAGCCTGGGCGCTGCCCGAGATCATCCCGAAGAATGAGCTTGCTATAACGGCGACTTTGGCCGGCCCGCCCCTGGCCCGCCCGACCAACGCCTTGGCAAGGTCGATGTAGAACTGTCCGGCTCCTGTGGCCACGAAAAACGAACCGAACAATATGAACAGGAATATGTAGTCAGCAGAGACGCCCAAAGGTATGCCGTAGATCCCCTCCGTGGTCAGGTACATCTGGTTCAGAACCCTTGATAGATCATAACCTCTGTGATAAAGTGCGCCAGGCAAGTAGGGCCCCACAAACGCGTACACCAGGAAGGCTATCGCGATTATCGGCATGGCCCACCCCAAGGTTCTACGGGAAACATCGATCACAAGCACTACGATGATGGCTGCAAACACCAGGTCCAAGGTCGTCGGGCTGCCAAACCTCATGATTATGCCATTGAAATCCGCGATGACGTACACCGCAGTGGCGCATCCGAGGATAGCAAGGACTATGCCGTAGAGCCTTTCGGGGGTTGTCTTCCCCTTCGCCGAATTCATTAGGTAGACGAGAAGGAACCCGAATGCCAAATGAATGCTTCGTTGCCACATTGAGGTAAGGGAGCCGAAAACGGCAGTATATGTGTGGAAGAGTGCCATCGCTACTGAGATCGCAGTAATGACGGCGTTCATCGTCTTTTCGAATTTCGCCATCTCAACCAATGCCCCCCAGGTGCGAGATTGCTACGCACAAACCGAATGCACACGTGTATTTGCTGGCCGCTACGCCTCCGCGATGGCACGGGGCCTAAGGTACGCGCCTCCGTGCAGCCGGACTTAGGCACACCCATGTGCGCACGGGCTCTTGCATCGTCACGTGTGCGCCTCGTAACAAACTAAACTTGGCCATTTGTCGCAAATCATCGGGTGTTCCCTCTATACCTGCCGAGCGTATTCGTTGTCTTCCGGCACCACCTCCGTCCGTCTTGCATCGTTCAGTGCGCTTTTGCTCCCAAGCAAGCAAGTGTATCCTTGTATACATGCCGTATGGTATACCACACATTAACGCAACCGCCCCAGCCGCCTTAGCGCTCTCCCCTTCCCTGACCTTCTGCAACCTGGAAGTCTGGATCCGGTACCCGATATCCGAGACACTACTATTTTCGGCAGCATCGTCCATAATCCTTCTATGAAACCGAGAATCCTTCAACCTCATCGTTGCCCCACCGCTGCCCGATGACGGCGATACCCGCAAGTGATCCGCAGCGCTCGGAGGCCGTTTCTGCTTCCGCTTCTAGCCTGACGTTGACGCGAGATCGGGCTCAACCTGAGGTCTTGCGCCCCCACTTCGGACGCTAGGTTCACCAGGTCGGACCGCTTGCGTGCAACGCACCGCAACGCACCTACCCTTCTCGCTGTCCGGCGAGGCGACACTCGCAGGGATACTCGGCATGATCGTCACGCACAACCACACTGATTTCGACGCATTTCGAGGGTCGCCACAACTGAGTCAGCTCCACCTTACCACAAGTACGACAGCCCGGCGTTCCCTCGTGGTCGCGTCCGACGCTCCTGAGCGCTCGGAGTATCCGTCAGCAATGCTAGGAAACGTCTTCGTGCTGCACGCCAGCACGACCGTGCCGTCCGCAGGACAGAACCCGCTTGAGATCGTTCCTTCGGCCTCACAAAAGTCATGGCGAGAAAGGGCCAGAGCCTTTACAGCTGTCGCGCTGTGCGAGGTCTCCAGCCCTCCTGTTCCCCTGGCGCATCTCCTGCACCTGCAGCTCTAGTCGCAGGAACTCAGCGCCTGCAGCACCCTTACCCCGTAGACTGCCTCTATGGTGCCAGTGATACCATAGAGCGGACCCATCCCGGCCTTCCAACGCCCCCGGCGCGGTGTTCTACACGGCAACCTCGTGCCGCGACACTGAAGTACCGGGCTTGCCACGCTTGCATTGTCCCGTGCTTGCACCAGCCGGGTCCCCACGATGCGCGGCTGCCGCGCATCGTGGGGACTCAAGGACTGGGTATGACACAACCGTCGGCTCACGCCGACGGGAAGGTTAGTGCTCTGGGCAGAGCCGTCACCTTCAGTGGATACTGGAAATCCGGAGTCGGCCAACCATATCTCTTGCGTTGAATCAACCTATACATTCCCGCGTGTTTTTTGGCCTCCCATCCCATGCCGCTCGCAGGTATAAGCGCTGGGTCATGAGGCTCGAGCTCAATGTACCCTTTTGCACGAGCGCCGGCGAGAAGCTCCTCGCCCACGCTCGTCCTGGGAAGCGTTGCAACCAGCCTACGGTTCGTGTGGCCAACCTCCTGGAATATGTCGCCACACGACACATCCGCGAGCTCTGACGAGAAATCAATGCACATCAGGCACCGATCCCGTTTATAGCTGGCGGACCCGAGGAAATGCCACGTGTAGTCATGCTTGCTCCCTGCCCAGTGAATCTTCCGGTCTTTCGTAACGACGTAGAGAGAGCCTGGCCACTTCCCTCCTCGGTAGTCCATGGCGATGATGTCGTCGAGGTTCTGGACGTTGGCGAACTCCTGTATGAGATGTTTGGTCCCTTCCCCGTAGTACGTGGCTGCACAGAAAACACCTATCGTGAACTGTATTGCGTCTACAAACCTCTTCGGCTGCCCATGTGCCTGCAGCTTGCGAATCCCTTGGATGTGGCACGGACACCCCACAACAGCGATCTTCGAAAGCTTACGCTTGCTAACCGCCTCAGCAATGAGCGCGTTGTTCGGCACCATCATCATACCGGTGCGCAGGCCCATCGACACCTCCTCAGGCGTGGTCGCTATGAAAGGCCGGCACCGCCAGTACGGCGGATCCGGGTTCCATCCCGCCATGAGGACTCCTTCGATGAGGCCTTCGTTCAGCGCGTAGTTGAGAAGAGCAGATGTTACGCCGCCGCTGCTCGTGCTCGTCCTCACGTATGGGTCTACCGCCCACCCTTTATAGCAGTCCTTATAGATTCCAAGGGGTTCCTTCTCAGGCTCCCTTTCCCGCCCCAGAAACATCTTGTCGAGGTCCTTCAAAGGAAGGTTCTTCCCAGGGCAGACCTCGTAGCAATGGCCGCACTCGGTACAATCCTTGACTAGCCGCGGCTCCGGCTCATCCAAGCTGTAATCGATGGCAATGCTTCCGGATGCGCATACCCCGACGCAGGTCCCACAACCCATACATAGCCCCTGGTCGACTACGTCTCTTTTGAGATCGTCGAAGGTCTTCATTCGAGTCCCTCCTATTCTGTACCCATGCCGTCAAACAAGGTCTAGGGGACTACAATAGCCTGTCGCCTGTATGACACGATCGGTAAGCATTACCCCTCCTCCCCCGGATGACCCCCTGACGGCGCGAGGGCTGTGCAGCCCTCGATGCCCCGTCGCCGGAGAATGCTTTCCCGGTACCCTCGGAGGTTCCATCCCTCGCGCAAGGCCAACCGGAAACCAGCATGGGCCACTAATGCCGGGACCCCAAGCGCACCCTACGCGGTTCTCCACCGTCCAGGCCTACCTGAACGTCTGCTGTCGCGTACGGAAGCGCCGGTCTTCTTTTTAGATCATTCCCCATTGCTAACGAGTTGCGATTGCTGCCCAGGGTGCCGCCGGACGTCGAAGCGCCGCCGGCACCCTGGAAGCCCGTCGCCCACCTATCGCCTATCCGAACCCGGGCTACAGCGCTCGCTACTCCGGTATAGCCATGTCTGGCTGGCCCGGCTCAGATTGCTTTGCCTCAGGGAAGTAACGCTCCATGATCTCCTTGACAATCGCGCACTGCGCGGCCATGTTCTTTCCGTCGTTGGCGTTGGTGATTATCCCGTGGGCGCTCACCGCCGAGTTACCTGACTTGAGGTAAACAGGCGACGCGATCCTGACCATCTCGGGCGCCTCATACGTTCTGATGAAGCCACCCGACGCAGGCGGGTTGTCAGTATGCAAGTCGATCGGCACGCTCACGGCCTGCCTCAGCGCCGCGATCATGGGAAGCTGAAGATCACGGATTGGGTTGATGCTGTTTGCCCCCAGTCTCTCGAAGAGCTTGAATGACGCGGGGTTGCATGCGCCCATATGCGCTGAAAGCTTTATGTGCAGGTTCGCAGGAAGCTCGCCGGCCTTTCTCATTTCGTCCAGCACCCAGAGCATGCCTTCGTCATATACGATGATCCCGCGGACCCCCAGGTCTACTGCTCTCTTGACGTCCTCTATAGCTCTCACGAGCTGCTCCATGCCGCGCAGCCTGTAGCCCACTCTCACGCCCTGGGGGCTCAATACAGTGGCGCCGGTATCGTATGTCGCCCTCGGGCCTACAGAGAAGTTCAACTCCACGCCGTAGTCCTTTGCGATTGCTATGTACTCCTTGATCTCTTGTGCCGTGTGCCGCATGATTCCATACGTATCGTCCACACGGTTGATGTTATGCTTGTACACCTTCTTGGAGGTCTCAACGAGCGCCCTCATCGCCTCCGCAGAGTTAACCGTGGGCACCTCGCTCCGCCAATGCGCCCCATCAGGGAAGGTCTTTCCCGATGTGGGAAGATCCCACGCGTCTGATGCCGGCAGCCCTATCTTCCTCATGAAAGCCCTTGTCTTCTCGAAGATCATCACGTGCACTCCTTCCGCTATCTATCCCGCCACGTGCTCCTGTCACCCGTGAGCCCAGACGGCCAAATCGCATGCTGAACGCCTTTAGGTATCCGGGCACCAGTGTCACTGAAACAAAGCGCATCTTGCGTGCGAGCGTCGAAGCACATCGTCACATGCCCCACTCCGACCCGCGACATGCGACCTAAGGATTCACCACCCATACCCCGGATCTCCCTGCTCGGGCCATGGCGAGACCAGCTCCGGCCTCGCCATGGCCCCTCTCACCTCAACCCCGCAGCGCAGGACGCCGAGCTCCCGGTACCCGCGACCTGGCAGACTGAGCGATCCGACTACTTATCTTTCCACGCGGCGTACTCTTCCTTTATCCAGGTGTTCATGTCAGCCTGGTGCTTTGCTGTCTCTTGGTACCACTTGCGCTGTTCGGTCTCGACGATGTACGCCTGCACCATGTAGTGCAGCATCTCAACCACGTTCACGTTGATCTTCTCAGGTATCTGATCGACCACCGCAACGCCGGAGTATCCGTATGGCGACGCGATAGCGCCTGCCCACGCCGCGGCACGGAGGATCCTTTGCTCGTCCTCGGCGGAATGCATGACGTCCGTCCTACCAAGCAACATGGCCAGCGCAGCTTCGATGCCGTACGCTCCCCAGTTAGATACGAACGAAACGATCATGCTATCTGTCTCCGTGGTCGCTGCCACACCCTGTCCGCACGGGCAATGACATTTCGCCCCTACGGGGAGGTACTTCTCGATGGCATCCCTGATGCCGCCGAGGCCTATCTCATTGCCGCCGTCGCCGATTCCTATCGTGAATATCCCGCGCCGCCGGGCCTCCTCAACCAGCCGGTCATACTTGCCGGTGAGCGGGGTGATGTCGATGCCCCACAGAGAGTGGTAGATCCCTGTCTTGCTCCGGCTGCCTTTCTCGACTGCGACAACCGCCGCAGGCTTTAGGTCGTCCAGGATCTGCTTGATGACCTTCTCAGATTCTTCTACGCTCATGTACGGATGGAGAGGCGTCTCAACTACCACTCTCCTCGGTATCTTCAGGGCCTCTTTACGGTCATACACCCGCAGGCCTGCGCCACGACAGCTCGCCTCTACGATCTCTTTGAGCTTCGGCTCTGTCATGATCACGGGCGTCGCACCAAGGCCGAGGTCGATAGCGCGCGCAAGTGCAGCCGTGCCTGGAGGTCCGTCGGTCTCACCAGACATGAAGTGCGGGAGATACCACCCAGTAACCATCAGTACGACGTCGCCAGGCTTCACGTGATCGCGCAATCCCTTCGCTGCGTAAAAGGTTAGCGGCACCTGCCCGGGCGTACGCTCTCTTGCCACTTTGTAGAGGGACCGGATCAATGGTTCCTTTTCCCACTTGTGAAACTTTCCACCGATCGCTGCAGTGACTAGCGTGTCTATACCATCTGCTGCGATCTTGACCTCTTCCTCAGTCATCCGTTCCATCCTGCCTTACCTCCCGTGGTTATGTAGTGATGCGCAACCTAACAGCCACGCTAATGAACCCCCCAGCTTCACCTCCTGCGAGCCCAGATCGGAATGCAACCAGGCGAAAACGCCTGAACCTGTGATGATCCGCTCGACATCCGTCACCGCCAGGCCGCCCTCACCGCTTCCACGAGCTTAACTGTGCGTTGCCTGATTTCGTCAGGATCGACCTTCACCCGAGCCACCCCTGACTCCATAGCTGCCTTGGCGACAGCGGCCGCCACGGCGGGTGCAACGCGAGAATCGAACGGCCCAGGAATGACGTAATCCGGCGAAAGCTCTTCGTCTGAGATGAGGCTACTTATGGCTCGCACAGCGGCAAGCTTCATGTCCTCGTTGATGTCCCTGGCCCGGACGTCAAGAGCGCCCCTGAATACTCCAGGGAAGGCAAGGACGTTGTTGATTTGGTTTGCGAAGTCCGATCTGCCCGTGGCGACAACCTTCGCCCCTGCCTCCTTTGCTTCGTCCGGCATGATCTCGGGCACCGGATTTGCCATCGCAAAGATCACCGCATCGGGCGCCATGGTCCTCACCATTTCCTTGGTCATGATGCCCGCTTTAGAAACCCCTATGAACACATCAGCGCCTACAATAGCTTCCTTGAGCCCGCCCGCTATACGGCGCTTGTTTGTGACACGGGCGATCTCCTCCTTGTACGGGTTCATCCCTTCCTTCCGTCCCTCGTAGATCGCGCCCTTGGTGTCACACAGCGTGATATCAGTAACTCCCAACTTTAGGAGCAGCTTAGTAACAGCGATTCCTGCAGCGCCCGCCCCGCTCACCACCACTCTGATCTGGTCAAGCTTCTTGGAAACGATCTTAAGAGCGTTGATCAGAGCAGCGCACGTTACGATGGCGGTTCCGTGCTGGTCGTCGTGGAATACGGGAATCTCGACTTCCTTTTTCAGCCTGGACTCGACCTCAAAGCAAGTGGGGGCTGAGATGTCTTCGAGGTTCACACCCCCGAAAGTAGGTTCGAGGAGCTTGACTGTTTCAACGATCTTCGCCACGTCTTTTGTAGCAAGACATATGGGGAAAGCGTCCACACCAGCGAACGCCTTGAACAGAACCGCCTTGCCTTCCATGACGGGCATCCCAGCCCCAGGGCCAATATCGCCGAGTCCCAGGACCGCCGTTCCATCGGTCACGACGGCAACGAGATTCCCCTTGGCCGTATAGTCGTATATCTTCTGTGGGTCAGCATGGATCTCTTTACAGGGCTCCGCCACCCCTGGCGTGTACGCAAGGCTAAGGTCGCGCGCGTCCCTCACGGGCACCTTGCTTTCGACCCTTAGCTTGCCCTTGTTCTCTAGGTGAAGGCGTAAGGCTTCGTCTCGCATGGACACCTGACCGTTCCCCCTTTGCCGCGCCCTCGTTCTCGATGCATAGGGCGCGTCGTGTGCTGCAGATGTGCGGCATTCTATTTGGTATACCATCTCTTCACGAGGATGTTTCGCCGCCCGCCTTTGAATTCCTGCTGCCTCACTGCAACTTTCTTGTTTTTCGTGAGGTCACGTGTCGAGTTACCCCGACTACAGGCCGGTTGACTCGCCGCCGCGCTGTGCTGTATACAGAAGGCTCGCAAGAAGCCCTTCGATGTGTCGTCGCATTGCCTCCTCGGCGTACCTCGATGTACCAGTCTTTCGCGACCGAGTCAGCCCGCGAAGAATAGCCTCATGTTCCGCCAGAGAACTGCGAGCCCTACCGGGGGTTAGAAGCGACGTCAGCCTGTGGCGCACGGTCTGAGTCTTGAGGAGATCAAGCGTCTCCGCCAGACGCCGGCTTCCGCTGGCGTCAACTATGATCCGGTGAAAGGCGCCGTTGAGGTCAGAGTATCTGAATAGGTCGTTGTCATGAACCGCTTTCTTCATCTCGACAAGAATGCCCTTCAACCGCTCCAGGTCCTTATCTGTCAGTCTCGGGACGGCGAGCCTGCAGGCCAGCACCTCCAACGCCTCCCTCATCTGCAGGATCTCGATGGCATCCTCAGTCGAGAGGTTTACCACAACCGCGCCTCTGTTCGGCACTAGCTCGACCAGGCCTTCGGAGAAGAGCCTCTCGAATGCAGCTCTCACCGGGGTGCGGCTGACGCCCAGCTCTTCCGCGACCGTTCGTTCGACCAGGCGGTAGCCCGGGCCCCAGATACCTTTCTTAATGCGGTCGCGGATCTCGATGTACGCTTTCTCGGCTTGCTGCCCTCTGCTGGAACCATCGCATTCCCTACTCACGAAGCGGTTCTCCTTTACATCGAAAACTCGCGCCACGGCCAGCGACGTCTTCCCGGGCCCGTCCCGGCACATGCCAGCAGCAGTCTTCAATGCTCACTCGCCACCAGTGTGCTTACGACGCCGCCTGACATCAGCGACACTGCCCTTTGTTCAACTCGTGACGCACCCCGTCATCGGGCTCAGTTGGAGCCCTGCTGATTCTCATTTCGGCGACATCCAGTGTATTCCTTCTTTTAGTGTGACGGGACGAGGATGGCGATGTCACCGGGACTACTGCGCCAGAACCCTGCCAGCAAAAACCCAAACGGCGTCCAACGCAGACGCATCGGAGACACCGGGCCGGGCCGTCCTTCGCCCGGTCCTCTTGGTCTCATGTGCAGGCTTCGCATTGCAGCCCGGCCGAGCGGTTCCGTCCTCTCCTGGCGCGATACCATCGGTATGCAAGGACACACGCTATCATCGTTATGCCAACGTACGACCACATGTCAGGGTTTACCAACATCACGCTCCCGATGCCCATCAAAACCCTCTCCCACATGGAGAGCTTGCCCATGAAGTAGCCGTGAGTGCAACAAGCCGTTGACAGACACGCCAGAACGGCCACTCCGATAGAAACGACGAGCCTAGGCATGGGAGCGGGCAGCCCAAGCAACTCCGGTCGATACACCAAAAGGAACGGGAGCAAGAACCCCGGCGCAGCTATCCGCAATGCGGTCATAGCCACCTTGTTAGGGTTCGAGCCTGCGATTCCGGCAGCTGTGTAGGAAGCCAACGCTACTGGAGGCGTGATCCCTGAGAGGCAGCCGAACCAGAACACGAAGAAGTGGGCTGCAAGGGGCGGGATGTTCATTCGCACAAGCGCCGGCGCGGCGATTGCAGCAACCACCACATAACAGGCTGTGGCGGGAAGCCCCATGCTAGCAACGAGCGAGGCAAGGAGAACGAACACGAGCGCGAGGAGCGTGACGCCCCTTGAAAGGTTGATCATGTTGTAGGCGACCACGGAGCCCAGAGCAGTCATGCCCGTTACCCCGACGATGATGCCCACCACCGCACAGGCAAGGCCGATGGGCACGATACTCCGTCCTGCACCAGCGAGCGCTTCTACAATCTTTTTGAGCCCCATCCTAGACTTCCTGTTGAAAAGGCTGACAAGCACCGTTGATACTAAGCCCGCGAACGCCGACGTAATAGCAGTGAGGCCAGTGACGAGTGCGTAGATGATCACGAGCACGGGGATAACGCGATACCCCTTGTCCCTCAGCACCTCCCACAACTTGGGAAGGTCCGACTTCGGGAGGCCCAGAAGGCCTCTCTGCTGTGCCTCCATATCTATCACAAAGAGCAGAGATAGGTAATATAGGATAGCTGGGATTATGCCAGCGACCATAATCGTGGTATAAGGAACCCCGAGGAAACCAGCCATCAGGAACGCTGCTGCCCCCATGATCGGCGGCATGATCATTCCGCCAGTCGATGCGGTCGCTTCTACGGCCCCGGCGAAGTCAGGCGTGTACCCGATGCGTTTCATGAGCGGAATAGTGAAGCTCCCCGTCGTGGCGACGTTTGCTATGGAGCTCCCGCTTATCGTGCCCATGAGCGCGCTTGAAATCACCGAGACCTGAGCGGGGCCGCCCCTTCTGTGGCCTATCAACGAAAACGCGAAATCATTGAAGAAGTCGCCCACACCGCTCTTTGCGAGGAACTCCCCAAAGAGCACAAAGAGGAAGAGGTACGTCGAGGAAATGGTAATGGTGGTTCCGAAAACGCCCGCGTCCGTCATGAACATCCTCGATACGACCCTTGACCACGGAAACCCGCCATGCGCGAACACGCCCGGAACGTACTGGCCATATCTTGCGTATAGCAGGAATATGATGGCAAGAACTGGCAGTATGGGCCCTGTCGACCGCCTTCCCGCCTCAAGAACCAGGAGCAATCCCACGACGGCAACAACGTAGTCTCTGGGCAGCGGAATCATGCCCCGGTTGTACAGCGCGTCGAACGATAGACAAAAGTAGAGAGCACATCCTGCCCCAAGGATCGCGAAGATCCAGTCAATGGCTGGGACCTTGTCCCTCGCAGCGCCCCGTCGCGCAGGGTACATCAAGAAGCACAGGAACATAAGGAACGCTAGGTGAATCGTGTTGAGCTTAAGTGTGGGAAGAAACGAGAAGCTATTCGCCCATATCTCGAATACCGAGAACGCCACAGCAATGATCGAACATATCGATACGACAACGCCTGTTGCGCGCTTCGATCCCGCTTGAGGCCTCGCTTCGCTTTCCAGACTCGTCGACATAGGTGCGTACCTCCAGTGCTCAGTGCTGCGTACCTTAATACCGCCCAAGGGCCGTTGTCAGTTGTCAGCGGCCCCGGGCCCCGGGGCTCCCGATCAACCGCCGGGGCCCGACGGCTCACATTGGTCCGCTCGTGGTGCGTTTCATGCTTTCATACCTGAACGAGCCTTGAATTCCCCGACTCGACTTAACCCTTGTACTCGGGTGGGATCAAGTTCTCGGGAATCTTGATGCCGCGCTCCTTGAAATAACGCACGGCCCCTGCGTGCAATGGCGCAACAAGCCCAGGTATGGCGTGCTCAAGTGACATGTATTCAAGTCCGGAGTACGACTTATGAATGTAGTCTAGATTCTCGAAGATGGTCTTGGTAATCTTGTACACGAGGTCCTCAGGTATATCCTTTCTGATGCCCAGGGCAGTCGTCGTAGCAATAGTACGCACCGCGTAATCCTGGCCCGGATACGTGTTCGCAGGTATCGTAAACTCCGAGAACTCTGGATGCAGCTCACACGCGCGCTTGACCTCGTCTTGCGTCATCGACAGAAGCCGAGCCCCGACCCTGCTAGCAAACAAGTCTAGCACCGACGGGTGGGGGATGCCGCCGGAGAGTTGCGCGGCCACTATGCGCCCGTCCTTTATCGCATCAGCAGATTGGGAGAAGCCCAGGAACTCGGGGAGAATGTCCTTGTAGGTCATGCCGGCACCGTCCAGAGCGGCTATGGTATTCGGCTCGGTGCCGCTTCCGAGCTGGCCGACTGACACCCGTTTACCCTTCAAATCCCGATAGCTTCTGATGCCTGATTTCTCAGTCACGACCATCTGGACGACGTTCGGCCACAATACCGTTATCATCCGGAGATCTTTGTAAGGCTTGTCCTTGAATGCCCCTCTGCCGTTGTACGCGTCAACAACGACGCTTGCTAGGAGAACTGCGGCTTCCGCCTCACCCTTCGCCATCATATTGATGTTCTCAGGAGAGCCGCCGGACTCCTGGGCCGACGCTACAACGCCTTCCTTGCCCAACTTGTCGTTGATCAGGCTCGCAATAACCGAGCCAGCGGGATAAAACGACCCGCCCATGCTCGCCGTGGGAATGCGGATGAATACCCTATTAGCGGCCTCTCCGCTAGTGCCGACCGCACTCAAGAGGAGTGTGAGCGCTGCTACCATGGCCATTACCTTCGTGAACCTTCGCACGGATATCCCCTCCCGGCCTTCACCCGCCGACGCGGGTCTTCTTCGTTCATCAGATTTCGGCTTCTCCTGGGTCGTACGCTGCCACGACATAGCTGATGAAATACCTTGCTACGACTCTTCCCAGCGCACGCTCCGTCACCAGTGTAGAGGTCCCACCGAGTCTAGTTGTCCCGCTTCCGCGCCGCCCCCCTCCTTTCAAGAGAGCGTCCCCAAGTGGCATCCAAGTAACGTGTTCGACTCTTCAAGCAGGCAGTTGGCACACCGATTTGGTACACCAAATGTCATACCGAACTAATATGTTCTACACCAAACGCCGGTCTCCTCCTTCCGAAACAAGAAGAATAGAAGGCATGAAAGACTTCTTATCCAACCAGGATTTGAGAAGGAGATCAGGGAGCATGTGCGGAATTCCGGTTTGGCAACACCAGAACACGACCGGTGCCCGGCATGCCGCATTCGTGGGACATGTGACCTCATTACCTGCCGCAGACAGGTCTGGCGCCCACCAACTGAGGTCCTCGTGACGTGTCGGGCCGGGACACTACGGGCACAACGCATGGCCAGGATCAATGCCCGCCTGCACTGCATGGGGTGATGTGAGATGGCGATCGAGGTTCGCATGCGGAACGCGCGACCCGACGACGCGCCGGTCGGCGCGGCTCTCGTCCGGATGTCGTTCCCGTCTGAACAGGTGGCCGACGCGGTCTTCGGCCTGGGCAACCCGGACCTCGCGCGCAAGGCGCTCCGTGCGTTCTTCATGAGAGACGCGAACCGGTTCAGCTATGAGTTCGCGATGGTGGCGGAGGCTGGCGACAAGGTCGTAGGCATGTTCCTGGGATACGCAAGCCGGAGGATAAGGCGGTTGAACCTGAACATGGCTTTTCAGGCGCCATTCGTGTACGGGCTGCGTCGGGCATTGAGCCTTGCCTTACACTCAGGCCCGCTTCTATTCGAGCTCCCCAGGCCCGGCCCTGGCGAGTTCTACATAGCGCACGTTGCCGTCCTGCCCGGATGGCGAGACCAGGGCATTGGCACGATGCTCCTTGCGGCGGCCGAGGAAAAGGCGAAAGCCGAGGGGCTCAGCAAATGCTCGCTCGATGTCGAGCTTGGCAATACCGGGGCCCGAGGGCTATATGAGCGCCTTGGTTACAAGGTCGCTGGCACTTACACGTTTCACGCGGAGACAAGGCGCCGCGGGATCGAAGGATTGCACAGGATGGTCAAGACGCTCCATTAGGTTTGCCCAAAAGCGCCGCTAGTTACGGCGGGCCCTTGGGACACCGTCGAGCGTAAGCGTAAGTGTAAGTTGAGGGATCGCCCACGCTATGAGAAGAAACGACATATACTCGCTGACCAGGATAGCTCTTTTCGCCGCACTCACGAGCGTGCTGGCATTCGTGTCGATACCCTTGCCTTTCAGCCCGGTCCCTGTGACGGCGCAGTCCTTCGGGCCCATGCTTGCGGGGCTCCTCCTCAGGCCTCGCGAGGCCATGCTGAGTCAGTTGCTCTATGTGCTCATCGGGGCTGCCGGATTGCCCGTTTTCGCGGGGGGCGCCTCCGGCTTTGCGGTATTGGCTGGGGCGACCGGCGGCTATCTTTCGGGCTTCGTGGTCGGGGCGGGCGTGACCAGCATACTGGCCCTCTTGCCGCAAAGACACGCGACCCCGAGACGTCTCGGCCCGGCATGGCTAGTCCTCGCGTGTCTAGCGGGAGGAGTGGTCGTCGTGTATGGCCTCGGCGTGTCCCAGCTCGCACTTGTGACAGGCCTCACGCCTACCAAGGCCATCGTTGCAGGCGCCCTGCCGTTCATCCCGGGAGACGTGCTGAAGGCCTGCATAGCCGGGCTGGTAGGGTGGAGACTCCGGTTCAGCCTTGCTGGCCGTACCGGGCTTTGAAGAATTCTACCTGTCTTGCCACGAGCTCCCCTGGGAGGAGAACGGGCCCACCCACCGCCTTGCTCAACAGAAATACCATGGCGGCCTTCTCCACGACCTCGCACATCGCCATGGCCTCGTCGAGGTCGCGGCCAACGCCGACCACCCCGTGGTTTGCGAGGAGGACCGCGTTGTCGCTGCCAAGAGTGCGGACCACGATGTCCGCAAGCTCCCGCGACCCGGCCGGGGCGAAGTCCGCCACTCTTACCTCATGCCCGCCCGTTGCGGCTATCACCGTCTCGAGGAATGGCGGGATCGAGACGCGAGCCGAGGCGAGGGCGGTGGCGTACATGGAGTGAGTGTGAACCACGGCCCCCACGTCTTCTCTCGCCCGCAGGATAGCGGCGTGCATCATGCACTCGATGGATGGGCGCCTTGTGCCTTCGACCACGCGGCCATTGAAGTCGACCCCGACGACATCGTCGGTGCTCAATGACTCGTAAGCCATGCCGCTCGGCGTGACATAGAAATAGCGCATCCCGGGCAGGCGCGCGCTGATGTTCCCGCCGGTCCCGTACACGAGGCCGGTCCGGATCATATGGATCCCGGCCTCGACGATCTGCCTCTTCAGTGCGAGGCGGCTCTCTGATGTCATCTCGTGTGTCATCTCGTTGTCCTCCCGAACTTGCCTCAGCTCTTTCAAGTTACCCTGATGTTGCTCACGGCAGCACCTTGCCAGGATTCATGATGCCCGCCGGATCGAAAGCGCGCTTCAAGACGCGCATGGCCGCCATGGTGGGCTCGTCCACCGCCTTGGGCATGAACCTCTTCTTGAAGATGCCTATGCCGTGCTCTCCTGTGATCATCCCTCCGAGACTGAGCGCCGCCTCGAAAATGGCCTCGTTCACCCGGTCGAGCTCCGCGTTCCACTTCTCGTCGCTCACGCCGCGCTTGAGGACGCCCACGTGCACGTTGCCGTCCCCCGCGTGACCCCAGTTCACTATCGGCAAACCGCTGCGCTCCGAGATCTCCTCGACGGCGGAGATGAGTTCCGGAATCCTCACCCTCGGCACCACCACGTCCTCGACCTCGACCCTCTCGCTGATGGCCTTGAGCGTTTCTAGAAGGACGCGCCTCGCGTGCCAGAGCTGGTCCTTCTGGAACGCGCTGTCCGCCACCAGCACATCGTCAGCCCCGCCTTCGAGGCACAGCCCGGCCACGATCTCCGCCTGGGCGTCGATGTCCTCGCGCCTGTTTCCATCGAGACCCACTATGAGCTGCGCCTCGGCGTCGCTGAACGGGAGCTCCTTCTCGAGGTATATCTCACACGCTTTCACGCTTTCCCTGTCCATGAACTCGAGCACCACAGGCACGATCCTCTTCGCACGGATGATCTCGGTCACCATGCGCGTCGCGTCGTGAAAGCTGTGGAACGGCACGAGAAGGTCAACGCGGTGTTGCGGCAGGGGAATAAGCTTCAGGATAGCCTGAGTCACGATGCCTAGAGTCCCCTCGGACCCGATGAGCACGTTCGCAAGGTCATAGCCGGTGACGTTCTTCACGGTTTTGCCACCGTAACGCACCACGCTTCCATCTGGGAGGACCGCCTCGATTCCCATGACGTAGTCTCGGGTTACCCCGTACTTGAGCGCTCGCGGCCCACCGGCGTTCTCAGCGATGTTGCCGCCGATGCTGCAGCTGTCCAGGCTCGCGGGGTCGGGCGGGTAGAAAAGCCCCAGTGCCTCGACCTGTTTATGTAGCTCCCCGACCACGAGGCCGGGCTCTACGACCGCCATGAGGTTGTCCTGGTCCACCTCGACGAGCCTGTTCATCCTCTCCATTGACACGACGACGCCCCCATGGACCGCGAGAGCGCCCCCCGAGAGCCCCGTCCCAAGGCCGCGCGGGGTGACAGGGACGTTTTCGCGCGCGGCGAGTCGAACCACGCGCGCTACCTCGTCCACCGACCCGGGCTTCACCACAACCTCGGGCATGAACCGCCATCCCGGCATTTCGTCGTGCGAGTACGGCTCCAGGCCTTCCTCGCTGGTCACGACGGCTTCGGACCCGACGATCTCCGCGAGCATGTCCACGATCCGCTCGTCAACCTTGCTGTACACGCGCATCCCCTCCCGCGAAGAGTCTATCACCACCAGCGCGGGCCGTAAACTGCTCACATGGCGACGGCGCGCCGCACGTTTCAAGCTGGGTGACAATTCGCGTGTTCCGGGGCAATCCTTGATACGGAAAGCGGGATGATTCACCGACCGGTGCGGGAGATCAGGTCGAAGAGAGCCCTCGCCGCAGCCTCCGGTCCCGCGAGCTCGTAGCCCGGGATCCCCAATCTCGTGCGGATCTGTCCGACAAACACGCCCTGCTCAAACGCCGCCTTGAAGACGCGTTCCGCAAGGTCCTCGTGGATGTCCTTGTATTGCGGAGGCCCGAAAATGTTCGCAAAGTAAGCACGCACGAGGCCGGTAGAGGTGGTTGTGCCCTTGGACATAGCGGCGCCCTCGCGGAAGACGTCAAGCGCCGCCCGGACGTCCCCGAACCTCTCGAGGACCGGGTGGTCTGCGTCCACCTCCTCGTAGTTGTTGGCGTAAAGGAGGTAGTCCACACGGTGCCCGGCCAGTATATCGCCTGTGTTCGTGACGGGGATCACCGCCCGAGCGTTCGTCTTGTGAGGGCTCATTATGATGGCCCGGTCCACCTGGTCGAAGGCGTACCCGGGCTGGAGGTCGTCCAGGCGGACAAACGCTCCGATCTCGGTGCCATACCCTCTGATGCTGCCGTCCTGAGCCACTTCGAACGACCCCATGTCATCTGCGATGACTCTGAGCTCGCGGATGTATTCCTGCCCAAGCACACGGAAGGCCTCCAGGGACTCTGACTTGCCCGTGCCCGTGTCGCCGATGATCACGACGCCGGCCGCCGGCCCGGTCTTCATCACGATCCTCGTCATGGCACCGTGGAAAGGCATGCGTCCGAGCTTCTTCATCACGAGCACGTTGTGGAGGGTAAGGATCATCTTCTTGAGATAGCCGAAATACCCGAACCTGTTCTCACCAGGGATGGCCGCCACCAGCAGGCCATTGGCGCGGTCTTCGTGGAAGACTGTCGGAAGCTCCCCGAATCTCATCATTGCCTCAGGCGAGACGCCGAAAGCAAAAACGGCGTCAGGCCCGCGCCTGATCTGCTCGTCGGTGGCAAGTTCAAAGAGGTTCGCCAGGGAGCAGCCCAGGCCCATAAACTCTTGATGAAAGTACACGAAGACCACGACCGGCCCCACCTGCGCGGGGTAGCAAAGCCACTCCTCCGCCTTGAACGCAAGCCCAAGAAGAGGGTTGTCGGGCACTCTGACAAACTCGCCTGTCCGCTTATTCATCGGGGGATCGATGATGAGAGGCGGGTCGATGAGCACTTGCCGGATGAAGCGGACATTGCGAAGTGTGCGGTACTCCTCAGGACACGGCCAATCCTTCGGCACGGCGATGAGGCCGACCTGGGCTCCGGCAGCCACCTGGCGGTAGATACGCGGGTGGTCCCCCGTGATGTTCTCGCACACATCGCGGTACGCAGCCCTCACCACGTGGGTGAGTTGTTCCACAGTATCGTTGAACGTCCGGTAGGGCCTCCGATCGAGGCCAAGGCCGAACCCCGAGCCGAGAGCGGGGCCTGCGCCGGCTACCGCGCCGGCTCGCGCGCCTGGTTCGGAATGCTCGGAGTAACAAACGAGAAAGCGGTTAAAGCGGCGCCAATAGTCGTACAGCGCTTCCACGAACTCGTGCAGCAAACGCGGATCTCGGGCGAGAGCTTCTGCGCCAGGCACGCTCCGTGCAGCCTGTTCAAGGGGGAAGGCAGCCAGCGCATGAAGGAGGGCGACGAGCACGTCCACTTTCTTCTCCAAGAGCCCTTCCTCTTCAATTCCAGTCGCAGTGGCCGCCTCGCCGTGATCCCGTGGGCAGGGCCCTGCGGACGAACACGAGTCCGCCGCGGGCTCCGCAAAGAGGGCAAGGAGCGGCGAGTCCTTCCGCCGAAGCCAGGAAATGAAACTTCGGACCACTTCTTTGAACGGGCGGCTTGACAAAAGCTCCATGGTGGTCCCGCAAACCGAGCCGGGCGTGGACATGATAACCTGCCGCGGCAACCAAGAAATGACGATGCTAGACATCGCGTCCTTCCTCCCGGGACTGGGGGCCGGCCCCGCCCGCACCAGCCTTTGTGGTGCATTATATGTTAAGCGTCTACCAGTGTCAATCGTGGATACGAGCAGAATCGCCTCGGAGCTCCTGGGTTTAGCGCTCTGTGCTCGACGCTCGACCGCCGCGGGTCGCTTGCCACGACCCGGCGTGGCGGCACCTGCAGGACTGTTCGTTCCATGTCGGGGTCTGCGCCGCGGGCATCCCGGCGCCGCGCGAGACTCTCAAGCTCCGCTCGGCACGGACTGCTTTCGCCCCTTGCCTCTTATGGAAGCCCCGACACCTGCGTCGGGCGCAGTAACATTTTCTACTTGTGGTACTTTACGTGAGAATCGCCTGCGAAAGGTTGACCCGGCGGGTCCCTAGGTCTAAAATGGAGAAGGGTTTTGAGACGATACGGGCTCTGGCTGGGCGCGTCGAGATCGTGGCGCTGGAGCGCAGACGCAAGCCTGCCTGTCGCGCCGACGAAAGCGCCGCGGACCTCGGTCGTTTGCGTTGGCAGTGGTCCCCGCGGGATTGTGACGTCGTTCACTTGTTACGTTGAAAATGACCGGTGGTTGCCCGTTTTCATCCTGTGGCTGCCGTTTTCGTCTTCTCGACGGCGGCGGCAGCTGGTTGGTATGGGTAACTACTCCGGTACCAGTGGTATGTGTGGATGACCAAGCCCAGGCTTGTCGGAAGTTGCGTGTGGAGTGGGGACGACAGCCGGCAGGCGAACCCACTGTCTCCGACGAGGCATCGTGTCAGCTTCGGAGTTGCTCATTCGCCGTCGTTGATACGCTGATGTAGATAAACATGATATGGCGAACGCGGGAGGTCATCGGGCTGTGGCAATTCGAAAGGTCGGCATCGTGGGCGCGGGCACAATGGGCTGCGGCATTGCAGAGAGTGTTGCGGAAAAGGGCTACGAAGTGATCCTCGTGGACCGCACCGAGGAACTCGTTAACGAAGCCCGGGCACGCATCGAAAGGAGCCTCAACAAAAGGTTGGAGAAATGGGCCATCACCGAGGCGGAAAAGAGGCTTACCCTCGGCCGCATCCGGCCCGCGTTTCAACTCGCCAGCATCGCACCGGCCGACCTTGTAATTGAGGCGGTCACCGAGGACCCCGAAGTGAAGAAGGAGGTACTCAGGGCCCTCGATGACCTTTGCACGGCTCATGTGGTGTTTGCGACGAATACGTCCACTCTGAGCGTAACCGAGCTTGCGGCTGCCACGAGCAGGCCGGACAAGGTCATCGGGCTCCACTTCCTGAGCCCGGTCACCAGGATCAAGTTGGTCGAGATCGTCCGCGGGCTCAAAACATCCGACGAGACATTCGCGCAGGCCAGCAAGTTCATTGCAAGCCTGGGCAAGACCGGCGTCGAGGTGCACGAGTCGCCCGGTTTTGTGACGACGAGGCTCATCGCGCCGCTCCTGAATGAAGCAATGTATGCCCTGATGGAGGGCGTGGCATCGGCTAAGGACATCGATACCGCCATGAAGCTGGGCTTTGACCTCCCAAGAGGGCCGCTTGAACTCGCCGACCGTATGGGCCTGGATGCAGTCCTGACCTTCATGGAACGGCTGTTCCACGACCTTGGGGACCACAAGTTCAGACCGTGCCCCCTGCTCCGTAAGCTCGTGCGCGGAGGGCACCTCGGCGTCAAGACAGGCCAGGGATTCTTCAGATATGACGAAGATGGAAACCTCATCGAATGACCTCAATCTAGAGCAAATCGCAACACCCAGCAGGAGGCGGCGCCATGAAGATATTCGTCCTTAATTGCGGTAGCTCATCCGTAAAGTACCAGCTCTTCAACATGGATGATGAATCAGTAATGGCAAAGGGCCTCGTCGAGCGCATCGGCTCGGACGATGCGATCTTGACGCACCGGCCCGAAGGACGGCAACCTGTCAAGCAGGTCGGCCCCGTCCTCGACCACACCACCGCCATCAGCAAGGTCTTGGATATGCTCACCCACCAAGAGCACGGTGTCATCCGCGATGTCAGTGAGATCGGAGCTGTCGGCCATCGCGTGGTCCACGGCGGCGAGGCTTTTACAGGCTCTGTTCTCATCACAGAGGAGGTCAAGAAAGCGCTACGCGACTGCATTGACCTTGCACCCCTTCACAACCCCCCGAATCTCACAGGCATTGCAGCAGCAGAGGCGCTCATGCCCGGCGTGCCTCAGGTGGCGGTGTTCGACACGGCCTTCCACTCCACGATGCCCCGGCAGGCGTTCCTGTACGCCATCCCATATGTGCTTTACCAGCGCTATAAGGTGCGGAGATACGGCTTTCACGGGACCTCACACAGGTACGTGGCGCAGCGCGCATCCGAGATCCTCGGAAAACCTCTGGAGGACCTGAAAATAGTCAGCTGCCATCTTGGAAATGGAGCTAGCATCGCGGCCGTAAAGGGCGGCAAGTCCGTAGACACAAGCATGGGGTTCACCCCTCTCGAAGGACTCATGATGGGGACACGGAGCGGAGACCTCGATCCAGGCGTGGTGTTCTTCGTGATGGAGCAAGAGCAGTTGACGCCGGCAGAGGCGAACGCCATGCTCAACAAGCACAGCGGCCTTATGGGGCTTTCCGGCTTGAGCGGCGACATGCGGGAGATCGAGGCCGGGATGGCGCAGGGCAACCCCCGGGCCAAAGACGCTTTCGACGTCTATGAATACCGCGTTCGCAAGTACATAGGAGCATACGCGGCGGCCATGAACGGCGTGGACGTCATCGTCTTCACAGCGGGGATCGGCGAGAATTCGCCACTCCTGCGGCGCAGGGTGTGCGAAGGACTCGGGTTCCTGGGAGTGAAGATCGACCTCGCGAAAAACGAGATAAGGGGCAAGGAGGCCGATATCTCAGCGGAAGGCTCGGCGGTGAAGGTGCTTGTCATCCCCACAAACGAGGAACTCGTTATCGCCAGGGACACGATGGACATCGTTTCGTCCCTGCGTGCCACCGCGGTGTCGTTCTAGTCTGCGCGCGGTCGCAAGAGCGTCGTTGCGGCGACAAGGCCGAACTCAAGAAGGCCCAGGATGAAATACGTCGGCAGCTGCGGAAGCCCGAGGGCCGCCCGCCCGATTCGCGCGGCCACATGAGGCACTGCTATGACTAGTCCACCGCTGGCGACGGCCTTGAGGTAGGCCCACGGAGACGTAAACGGGCTTACCCTCAGTCTCGGGCCGCGATGGAGACCGGGGCGGCTGTCAGCACTACGATGAGGTCGGCGATGGGGTCGGTCAGGACGGGCCGCGCGGCCACCGCCCCGACCAGCACGGCCCGGTCGCCATGACAGCGCGAAACCTGTCACCAGCGAGCCCGCGGCTGTGGGCATGACCCCGGATGCGCCAAACACAGCGATCTGGTCGGCCTCGCCTCGCCCAACCAGAATCGATACCACCAGCAATACGATGACCGATGCAACGTAAGTGGTGGTCGCGACAGCTGCCTTTGCTGCGAGGCTCCACCGCGCCTTTACGGGAAGTGTCTTCAAGTAAGTGTACCCGATCGCTTCCACGTTAACGAGCGCGGGGACGGCGGTGACGGCCATGAGCCCCAGGAATGTGGCGAGGTCAGGAGCACCCACCGCAAGCCGGCCGCGAGAACCCATCGTGATGGCCCACGGGACCACGGCCGCGGCAGGCATGAGGAGCAACGCGGCCTCAGATGGCGACCTAAACACGATACGCATGTCCTTGACGAGGACGCCAAGCCACGGCGCCACGATCTTCAATCTGAAGCTTCTCGCACCCGCCCCCGTTGGAGACAGCCGCCACCCGGCGCCCATGCCAGGAACCTCGCTGTTGAGCGCCCGTGCGCTGAGCCGCTGCGCAGCCCACCGAAGGCTCAAGACCGCGATGCCGACGTACACAAGGCAGGCTAATCCCGAGCCCACCAGCATGGCATGTGAGGCCCCTTGCACGCCGGAAGCAACCGCGACCACGAAGCCGAAGGACACAGGGTAAATGAACATTAGCGCGACCCCAAGCCCCGGGTGGGCAGCCACAGCGGAGAGCACCGCCTTGCCTGCGGAAGCCTGATAGCTGAATAGAAGGTACATCCCGACCCCGGGCATAATGGACACAAGAAGGTACAATGCCCTCGCCGCGCTTTGGAGACCGGACCCCGCGCGGTTGAACACCCTCGCATAAAAAAGCTCTGCTAGCGAAAGCGCAAGGACTACCGCAAAGGCTTCTGCGGTCGCCACACCCACGGCATATGCCATGGCCCCTAAAACAGAACGTGTCAGAACGGCGTGCGCGACAGCAAACGCAACGACGCCCGTGACCAGCGGGGCGTCAAAGATCCGGAGAAAGCCCAGAAGGGCCGTGGTGGCCACCTCGCGTCGCGACATGGGGAGGGCTACGAGCGTTTGCACGGCCTTTGCGGCGACGAACCCCGTTACCACGTCAATGGCCATTACGGTGATAATGAACATGACAGAGAGCACGAAGATACCTACAACAACGGCCATGGCCACAGCGGGGGTCACCCCGGGGAACGAGGCTTTTTCAACCGCCAAGACCGCACCCACTGCGGTGCCTGCGAGGAAGATGCACAGAAAGACTTTCATCACAATGGCGCCCTGGGTCATGAAGCGCCTGAAGTCGCCTGGTGCTTTGGTCTCAGGAAGCTGACCCCCACGCTTCAGCACGTAAAGGCTCTGGAACATCGCCTCCCTGTACACAAGGCCCGATATGCGCCACAGATCAGCAAGACGCCTTGAGGCATGCGAGACTTCTTGTTCCGTCCTCAACCGTTTCCCTCGCCTTCGAGCGCCCTTATGGTTTCGTCGATGCCGGCCTCCTCTGCCGTCACCTTGAGAAAGATGTTCTCGAGCGACTCGTCCGCATGAACGAGCGCCCGCAGCTCATCGATGGTTCCCTCACCGACCATCCGGCCGTGGTTCACTATGCCCACCCGCGTGCACAAGCGCTCCGCCACCTCCATGATGTGCGTGCAGAAGATGGCCGCGCCGCCCTTGCGCGCGTGCAAGCTTACGAGCTCTTTGAGAATGCGGGAGGTGCGCGCGTCCAGCCCGTTGAGCGGCTCGTCCAAGATGAGGAGCGGCGGATCATGCAAGAGCGCCGCCATAACGGCAACCTTCTGTTTCGTTCCGAGCGAGAGCGTAGCAATGGGGCTGTCGAAGTGCGATTCGAGCCGGAACGCTTTGACCATCTGTTCCACCCTGCCGTTCGCCTCGGCGGCCGGCAGCCGCCGCACGGACGCTATGAACTCTAGGAACTCTCGCGGTGTCAAGGAATCGAACAGGAGGACGTCCTCGGGCACGTAGCCGATCAAGCCCTTCACGGTCATCTCGTCACTGCGGGGGTGCCCGAAGACGCTCACCTCTCCTGATCTCGGCTCCACGAGCCCCACGAGAGTCTTGATGGTGCTGCTCTTGCCAGCGCCGTTCGGCCCCAGGAGCCCGTATACCTCGCCGCGCCTGACCTCGAACGACAGGCCGTCCACGGCCACGACAGAGCCATACTGCACCACGAGGTCGCGAACTTTGACGGCCACGCCGCCTGCCTGGTCCATTCGCATCTCCCCTCTCCTCTAGGATCCTGCGCGTCCGCCCACCCGCGGAGGCGAGCGCGGAGGCGAGGCAGCCTGGGCTCAACCCGAACTCGCGTTCGAAGCTGACTCGAAGCCAGCTGACGTCCTCCGTTAGTTTTCGACGATCCATGAGGCCGGGTTATTCGTGACGCGGTGCTCTGTTGCGCTCATACAGAGCTCGCGCATAGGCCCGGCTGTTTCCCAGAGACTATAAGACTGTACGGAGCGTGCCAGAGCAGAGAACCCGTCCGCTTCCGGAGGTCACCGTGCAGCAGCCCGTCCTCGTATCGATCGCCCGCTCGGCTATTGCGTTCTTCAGGCTTCTGGTGGCAACCCACATCTCCGGGCGCCACACCATATGGCCGACGTCCCATCTTACCCTCGCCGCCCGGATCGCCCTAGGGTCGATGGCCGCGGCGCTGGCTTACAACACCGAGCTCAACGTTCTCAACACGTTCGTCGCCATGATGACGTTCGCGTGCCTAGCGTACCTCACGTCAGCCGCCGCAGTGCGGTGGAGAGCTGTGCGCAGACTCCTCGTGGGCTCATCCGTCACCCTCATTGAGAACGGCAAGGTTCTTGAGTGCAACCTCCGACGGGTCAACATCACTCTTGACGAGCTCATGGCGCGCCTCCGTCTCAAGAGCATCTTCGACATCGCCGACGTCGAGTTCGCTGTCCTCGAACCAAGCGGCAGGCTGAGCGTGCTTCCGAAATCGCAGAAAAGGCCGCTCACCCCAGCAGACCTCGGTATCCCCACAACCTACGAGGGACTCGGGTCGGTACTGATCCTCCAGGGACAAATCATCTCGGCGAACCTCGACAAGAACAGATTATCGGAGGGCTGGCTGCGAGGCAAGCTCGCGCTCATGGGCCTCGAGCCCGGCGATGTAATGCTTGCGATGCTCAACACAAAGGGCGAGCTGTACGTGGATCAGTATGACGATCGTCCAAAACCAGGGTCCGCGTCGGCAGGGGAAGAGCCGCCCGCGCAGAATAGATAATGTCCGGCTGCTGGCGTTCGGTGCGCGAGTCCGGGGACATGCAGCGCATGGCGGGCCATCCTCGCGCGGACCAAGCGCGGTGCCCGCGAAGTCTTCGTCTCTGTTCCCGAGCGCACTGGGGTCGCGGGTGATTCCACGACCGGACGTGGAGGATCTAGCTCCCCCATCTGCCAGTCTTCAACAACACACGTTGCAGGGCAAACGCCCGGTCCATGGATGGTGAGCCCGGCAACTCCGGCCAGGGCTTGCGCGCCGAAAGGCAGCGCGGACTTATGACAATCCAACTAGACGGCTGGAGGTGTGTTGGTGTGAGAAGAAGCGGTTTTCTCAAGGTGCTGGTTACCGTCGCTCTCGTCGCGTTGTTTGGGTCGGTGGTGTTTGCTGCCTCCGGGGAACCGGGTGCCAACGCGTCTCAGGCGAAGAACGTCATCCTGTGCATCGGCGATGGAATGGGTTTTGGTGCGCTTCAGGTCTCAAGAAACGCGCTTCTGGGCCCGGACGGTCGGTTTCCTTTCGAAACGTTCCCGAACGTCGCCATAGTGACAACGCACTCCCTCAATAACACAGTGACGGACTCCGCCGCAGCAGCGACAGCAATAGCCACGGGGCACAAAACGAATAACGGGATGATATCCGTCCTGCCTGACGGCACCGTGGTTCCAACCATCCTGGAAGCCATGCGGGCAGCGGGTAAAGCCACGGGACTCGTTGTCACCAACACGATCTACGACGCGACCCCCGCGGCTTTCGGCGCACATTGGGGCACCCGCGGCGGCTCCCAGGAGATCGCAGCACAGCTCTTTGATTCTGGGATAGACGTTCTGCTCGGGGGCGGGCGAGACCAATACCTGCCTTCGGGCAAGGGTGACGGAAAGCGTAAGGACGGCCGCGACATCATGGCTGAGGCTGCGGCCAAGGGGTATGCCGTCGTGACTACGAAAGATGAGCTCTCGGCCGTGCCAGCCGGCGGCGGGGCAAAGGTGCTCGGCCTTTTCCACCCCTCGTACATGAACTACCAGAAAGACCGCGTTTACCTCGGGACCCAGGAACCTTCACTCGCCGACATGACCGCGAAGGCCCTTGAGGTACTCAAGACAGCGAGTGACGGGTTCTTCCTCATGATCGAGGGCTCGCGCATTGACCATGCTGCGCACGCGGGCGACGTTCCCGGCGTGGTCGCAGAGATAGCCGATTTCGCCAAAGCTGTAGAGCTCGTGCACGAGTTCGCGAAGGAGTCCGGTGACACCCTTGTGATAGTGACCGCAGACCATGATACGATGGGGTTCTCAGCCACCGAACCGCTCGACTATGAATCCCTGGGCACTATCAAGGTATCGCCAGAGTTCATGGCGTTGAAGCTGGAGACCGGCGCCGACGGCAAGTTCTCGCCGGAGAGCATCGCCAGGGTATTCGAGGAGTTCGCAGGCATAAAGGACCTCAGTGACGACGAGATCCGGCTTGTCCAATCCATGAGCGGGCGAGCTTCGTATCAAGTCGGATATGCGATAGGAGCGGTGATCGCCGCGCGGCTCAACATGGGCATCGTCTCGCCGCAGGTCCAGCTCAAGAGCGAGACAGGAGGCCACACCGGAAACCCTGTGCCTCTGTACGCCTTTGGACCCGGTGCCGGTGCGTTCTCCGGGGTCATCGACAATACTGAGATCGCAGGCAAAGTCGCCGCCGCAGCAGGAGTCGAGTTTCCTGGGACGGTTGGCAAGTAGGCGACTCGCAGGGGCACATAGGGAGGCCAACCAACGCACGTCCGCACTTGCGCTGCACGCGAGGCATGTGTGTCTTCATACTTCCGCCCCGGGCAGGCCGCGCGGAACGTGAAAGGAGCATGGTGGCATGTCTCCGGACGGGGAAGGTTCGAAACAGCAGCACGGCCGGCAGTGCGAGGAAGGCTCGCGTGTCGTGACCGTGGCCGTCGAAGCCACTGGGGGAACACGGGTACGCCCCGGCGATCGCGTTCGCCGGGGCCAGGACCTTGGGGTCGCGCCCGATTTCGGCGGCCGTGTCGTGTGTCCCGTGTCGGGAACCGTCGAGGCATGCGGGTTCGACCCCGCGAGGCACGTGTTCGAGATCACCATAGTTGCTGATGAGTAAGCCGTGGCGGGCAGGCCGCAGCAGATACAGCAGAGTGGACAGCATCTTTGGGTAAGCTCGCACCGCGTTTCGTGAGAATGCAGCTTGGTTGCCAAGTGGCTGGACACATGTGGTCTTTGTGTCACTCCCAAGGGCGGTCGAGTGACATGCACCACTCGTGCGGGACGTTACTATTCCCCACGTCACATTCGCAGAGGGACGGGTGACCCACGCCAACTCTCACGCTCTTCTCGTTCCGGGCGTCACGCGTCCGGAGCCAATCGGTCATGTGGGTCACCCTTCCTCTTCTATCCATTGCCTACATCACGCGTCCCCCGTGATGCGTTCCGCACACCTCACCTATGCCGGGGACGAGTGCCGTCCGCCAGGGGTCTCTCCTGATGAATTCCCTTTGCCACGCTTGCGGACGGTCGACTGATGTCCGTCACCTGTCCCGGCGTCACCGACTCCCTGCATGGCGCGCCGTGTCCGAAGGGCAAGGCGGGCAGCCCTGCGCGCAACTTGCGTACCCACCGGCCTCCTCTCTCCCACCCCGCGTGACTTCCTGCCTCACACGTGCCACCCCGGCTTCATGTACCGCATCCACACGCGTAGCACGCCTCCTACTTGGCTGTCGCTCGACAACTCCTTGTTGACGCCGCTAAGAAAGTGCTTTACATTAGAGAAAATGTATGCTGGTTCCAGGGAAGAGCCGCCTTCCCTTCCCAAGGCCGCACAGGGAGGTATCACGATGAACCAAATGCACGCAGTCAGGATAGGAGTGCTCGGATGCGGGACCGTCGGGGGCGGCGTGGTGCGGGTGCTGGCCGAGAACCATGACGACATCGCAAGGAAGCTCGGGGTGCCCATAGTGGTCAAGAAGGTCCTGGTCAATGATGTCGCCAAACCACGCTCTGTGCGACTTGAGCCCCACATGCTGACCACAGAGGCCCGCGAGGTTCTCGAAGACGACGAGATCGACGTCGTGGTGGAGGTCATGGGGGGCGTGAATCCGGCCAGGGAGTATGTGTTGTCCGCCCTGGCCAGGGGCAAACACGTTGTCACCGCCAATAAAGAGCTTGTCGCTAAACACGGGGGCGAGATATGGGAGATGGCGGAACGCACACGCGTTGCCTTTCGGTTTGAAGGCAGCGTAGCTGCGGGAATTCCCATTATCAAAGCGCTCGACGAGTGTCTCGCCTCCAACCGCATAAGCGAGATCAGCGGTATCGTCAACGGCACGACGAACTACATCCTTACCAGGATGGCCCGCGAGGGCTGGGAGTTCGAAGAGGCGCTTGCTGATGCCCAGCAAAAAGGGTACGCCGAGCGCGATCCCTCGTCGGACGTAGATGGGTTGGACGCCGCCTACAAACTCGCGATCCTCGCGTCGGTGGGCTTCGGCGTTGAGGTAGATCCGGCGCAGGTTTACACCGAGGGCATCGGCAGAGTCTCCAAGACTGACATCCAGTATGCGAGAGAGCTCGGATACGAGATCAAGTTGCTCGCCATCGCGAAGCTGGACGGCGAGGGTCTTCAGGTGAGGGTCCATCCCACCTTCGTTCCGACTTGGCACCCGCTCGCATCTGTCAGTGATTCGTTCAATGCGATATTCGTGCGCGGGAATGCAGTCGGCAGTCTCATGTTCTATGGAAGAGGAGCTGGCGCGGGTCCGACGGCGAGCGCCGTGATAGCCGACATCATGGACGTGGCGCGGGGGCTCTCCCACAATGGCCGCCACTACCGCCCTGAGGTCTTTAAGCCCTGGGGCGGCCGACTCAACGTGAAACGAATGGAGGACATCGAAACCCGCTACTATATCCGGCTGCAGGTCGTGGACAGGCCAGGCGTGCTGGCGATGATCGCAAAGGCCTTCGGAGACAACCACGTGAGCCTTGAATCAGTGATTCAAAAGGGAACCGGCTCACCCGTGGTTGGACTCGTCTTCATAACACACTTCGTGAAGGAGATGAATTTGCGTTCCGCATTGGCGTCCATCCGGACGCTCCCGGTGGTCAAGGAGGTCTCCAGCGTCATCCGAGTCGAGGCGGGGGGAATCCAGGCCAGCGGTCAAGGGGAGGACGCCGCCGAACGCTAGGCGAGACGGCGCTGGCGCCCGGCAGGCTCGTGTCCTTTCGAAGCGCCGCAGGCTAGCACCGCAGGCTCACACCACAGGCTCGTACCGGGGGCGGGCTCATAGATGGCGCCCACCACACACAGACTGAGGGACGGGGCGGCCTGAAGCGAGCGACCGGAGTTCGCCTCTCCCGCATTCGGTTCGGCATTCCTAGGCGTTCCTGGGGTGGTCGTCCCGTGCAGGCTGCTGCCCTTGGCCCCCTCCCCCTCCCCTCCCCCTTAGCTTCGGAGCCCTGACATGGTGATGCCTTGTACGAAATACCGCTGGAAGACGAGGAAGATGATAAGCATCGGAACGATGTTGAAGAGCGACCCTGTCAGCACCAGGTGCCAGAAGGTGTAATACTGCCCGCGAAGGTAATTCAGGCCGAGAGCGAGGGTGAAATTCTCAGGAGAATTCAACACCACAAGGGGCCAGGTAAAGTCGTTCCACGTCCCTTGGAACGTAAAGATAGCAAGCGCCGCGATCACGGGCCTGCAGAGCGGCAACACGACGTGGACGTACGTGGCGAACCGCGAGCACCCGTCGATCTTCGCAGCCTCTTCGAGTTCCTTCGGAATGGCTCGTATGAATTGGACCATCAGAAACACGCCAAAGACACGCGCCACGTCTGGTAGGACAAGGCCGGCAAGAGAGTCAATGAGCCCCAGGCGGTGAACGATGATATAGCGCGGGATGAGCGTGATCTGGCTGGGAATCATGAGGGTGCCGAGGGTCGCCATGAATATCGCGTCCCGCCCTGGGAAGCGCAGGCGCGCGAATGCGTAGCCGGCAAGTGAACAGAAGAACACGTTCGTCAATACCGTGATCCCGGACGCAAGCGCGCTGTTCAAGAGCCATCTCGGGAATAGGGGTGAGATCGTCCATACCGCTCTGTAGTTGTCCAAGGTGAACCTTGAAGGAATGAATGACGGGGGCCAATCAAGGACCTCGGAAAGGGTTTTGAACGATGCGGATATGGTGAAGGCGAATGGTGCCAAGGTAACGACGGCGACAAGCATCGCGACAACATAGACCCCAACGACCTTCACTTTGCCCGCAAACGCGCGCCATCTACGCATCTGGCGGGCCCGAACGTGGAACGACCCCGCGAGAACCTCGCCGCGCGCCGCGCCGCGTCGCGTCACCATCCCATCGCCGCGCCCCGCGTCATATCGCGTCGCCATCTCCTTACACCTCCTCCACATGCAAGATCGCTCGCCAGACTCTAGGGGCGTGCGCGCCATCTTTGGCGCGTGCGCCCGTTAGAAGTCTATCTTGACGCGCCGCTAGTACTCTATCCTGACGTCGAGGAACTTCCTCTGAATGAGAGTGAGCACGAATATCACCGCGAAAAGGGCGAACGCCATGGCGGCCCCGTAACCGAACCTGAGGTCGCCGAATGCCTCCGTGTACACCAGGTAGACGATGGACATCGTTGATTTGAGCGGTCCGCCCCGCGTCATGATGTACACCTGGTCAAACACTTGCATGCACCCGATTGTCCCGAGCACGACTACCAGGAATATGCTCGGGCGAAGCAATGGGAGCGTCACGTACCGGAAACTCTGCCAAGAAGTCGCGCCATCGATCTTCGCCGCCTCGGACACACTCGTTGGGATGTCCTGTAACGCCGCGAGGAACACCACCATGAAGTACGCGGAGGTCGTCCAGACAACCAGCGTCATGATGGCGGGGAGAGCGGTAGATGGGTTCCCCAGCCAGTCTATATTGGACGGAAGGCCCAGGAGCGACAGGATGTAGTTGATGATGCCTTGCTTGTAGTAGAGCCACATGAAGATGAGGGAGCTCGCAACGGAAGACGTAATGCACGGGACGTAGTACGCCGAGCGGAAAAACCCGCGGAGCCTGAGTTTCTGGTTCGCCAGCACCGCGAGGGCTATCGCCACGATCGTTTGGGTCGGCACTACGCCGGCGGTGTACACAGCGACGTTCCGGAGGGCTATTCGGAAGTTCCTGTCGGTGAGAAGCCTTCGGTAGTTGGCAAGGCCTACGAACTCCGGGGGAGTAAAGAGGTCGTACTTATGAAAGCTTAGGTAAAAGGCATATACTGCGGCCAGGAAAACGAATGTTCCTACCGCCGCAAGAAATGGCAACACAAACAGGTACCCGGTTATGGCCTCGGATACTCTTTCCTTCCTGAGGACGGCCGCGAGATGCGACCACGCGGTGCCAGCCCTTGGACCGGGCGAGGCACTCATCGTTCTCACCACCCCGTCAAGGATACGCGTCACAGAAAGTCACCCGCCCCCATACTAAGCGGTCGGCCACGGGCTATGCCCGGCCGGGCGGGCGACCACGACCATTGGTGGTCACGGCCGACCCGGCCGGGGTACGCACCAGAACCTCGAGGCCCTGCTCAGAGGGGTGATGCACAGTCCTATCCCGAGTATAGGCGGTCGTTGCCGTTTTCATCGCTGGTGCCAGCGGCAGGCTGGCATTGACGACTGCTTTGAAAACGGCAGTCGGGTGACGTTTTCATCCTCTCGACGGCGCCGATGGCGGCGGCAGCTGGGCGCTACGGACGATTACTCCGAAAGGATCTCGTCGATCTCCTGCGCTGCATCCTTCATCGCCTTCTCGGGTGACTCGTTCTTCAGGTACACCTTCTCAATCGCGGAATTCAGCACATTCATGACCTTGTCCCCATGCTCGCCGAATTGCCACGGGATCGAGTAGGAATACCCCTTGAAAATCGCAGCCATGTTCGGGTTGTCCTTGAAGAACGGATGGTCGCCCAGAGCGACCCTGGTTGGCAGGGCAAAGCCGGTCTCGAGGACCTTCTTCTGGTTCTCGTAACCGGTCAGGTGTTCTACGAGCAGCCACGCTTCGTCGGGATACTTGCAGCTCGCCGCGACGCTGTATGACACCGTGAAGTATATGTTGCCCCGTCCGGCCGGTCCCTTGGGAAGCTCGCACACGCCGTACCTGACGTCAGCGAAGTTGTTGTCCAGGTATGGAATGAGCCAACCTCCCTCGAGCACCATGGCAACGCGCTCCTTTCCGAAGGCGTCGCCGCCCCAGCCCGCGCCGACCTCTGAGGGTATCACTGCGGACTTGTCCTTCACCTTGAAACTCGTGTAGAAGTCAAGCGCCCTTATCCCCTCGGGCGAGGCGAACAGGCACTTGCGACCCGTTTTATCCACAAACTGGGCGCCGCTCTGCACGAGGAACGGGCCAAAGCGTGCAGCGTCCACCGGCAGGCAGATTCCGTAACGGTCCTTCGCCGGATCACCCACTATCTTCGTGAGTTTTTTCGCAGCATTACGCAGGTCATCCCATGTCCAGTCGGGCGTTGGGTATGGTATCTTGGCCTCGTCGAACATCTTCTTGTTGTAGAACAAGCCGAGCGTGTTGAAGTCCTTCGGGATGCCGTAAGTCTTTCCATTGTAAGTGAAGCCGTTTAGGAGGGTCTCGGCGAAGTCAGACCGTCTCGTGCCAGTCTTCGCCATGTACGGATCGAGAGCGAGCAACATGCCGCGCTCCATGAGCGGCTGGGCCCAAAAGATGTCCACGTAGAAGACGTCCGGAGCGTTGCGGGCAGCGAGCATGGTCTTGATCTTCGTGGGGAAATCCTCAACGATGGGCTCGTACTTGACCTCTATGTTAGGGTACTTCTGAGCGAACACCTTCAGGGCATCTTCCACGAGCTGCTGTTCCTCAGGCGACGCTTGCCACCCGGAAAGCACGAGCGTGACCTTGTTGGCCGCCGAGGCTCCTCCGACCAACGCCATGAGCAGCACAGCACACAATACTACACCCGCGAACCTCTTCATTCTGTCATTATCCCTCCTTTGAGCTAACAGGAGCCGGTGAACCCAAGTTTACAGGCTTCCCTTCACCCTCTGACTTACCCTCTGACCGCCCGTGACGTGACCGCCTGCGTCACCTCCTTTTCCACCAGGCTCCGTCCCCTCTGCATGTCTCGCCACCGAGCCACCCGGTACCGGCAGCCTTGGCGAAGCCTGCCATCCTGCATCGTTCGAGGTGAGAGCCCCGAATCCCGCCAGCCCCGCGGCCTCCGGACCCCTCCCGATCGCTCAGCCCCGATCCCTTGCGTCACCTGCGTTAGCCAAGCCTCTCAGCTCCATTCGCACCTTGGTGCCGCGCCACACGAACGGGACTGACAGTCGTCTCCAGTGACGGGGCAACCGCGGCTCAACCCTGAGCGAGCCGCACGCCCACGGGGCAAGGTCCGTCACATCTTCAGGAGACAGAGCCAATCCAGACGCGTGAGCATGTGGTCCTCTTTCGTGCGGGACGCTTACGTCCGCATGAATGCCCGCGAAGCCGTTCACCACGGCTTGCCATACGCCTCCCTGGGTCGCCATGTGGACCCCGTTGACAGCATTGCCCATGGAGTCCTCAAGGTCGATCCGCACAGCGCGCAGGAAATAGCGCCACGACTGCTCACCGAGGCCCAGGCTGCTTGCGAGGGTGGAATGAATTGCGCAGCTCAGGGACGAGCCGTGGTCGGTCCGCGGCTCGTAGTAGTCCCAGTTCGCTCGAGCGACCTTAGCCCAGAACCTGGATCCCCACCGCTGGAGCCTCGCCCAGGATGGGCTAACGATGCCCTGCGAGCCGGTCTCCCGGTCCCGCGTCGACTCGCACTCGCCCGCCAAGGGCTCGACAGCAAGGCCGAAGTCCGCCACGATACCGTCTCCCAAAAGGTAGAGCGCCATGAGCACGTCCGGTTGTTTGACGACCTTTGACCCGGCCAGCCTCTCGGGACCGATGACGGCCTCCATAGGCCGGAACGTCCCCTCGCCCGTCTGAATCTCCACGTCAGCGAGGTCGTGGAAGCCGTCGAACTGCTCTATCACAGGTACCCCCGGTGGTGGAAGCGTGCATGAATCTGCAGCGCACCCTGAAGATGCGCCTTGGACCGCCTCAGCCGGGCCGGCATCGAAAGCCGCAACGGTGCGGCCGCACACAAGCCGCGTGGCAACGTCAGCCATGTGGGCAAGTTCCTCTTCGCTAATCCCAGTGGAGGACACAAGACGGGCCCACTCAGAAGGATGACGTGCCCTGAGGTATTCGTTCGTGGCTAGCGCGGCCCTGATGTTCCAGCGTGCCATGGCGTTCGTGTAGAAGTTGTTGTTCACGTCCTCATGGTACTCGTCGGGGCCGATGACATGCAGGATCTCGTACGCCTGCAAGGCAGGGTTGTAGGACGCGCGGCTCGCCCAGAACCGACCGGTCTCGATAAGGATCTCCGCGCCCTGGCGCAGGAAAAACTCCTCGTCAGCCGTGGCCGCGCAATACTGCCACACGGCGTAAGCGACATCTGCCGTGATGTGATGCTCAAGGTCACCGCAGAGGATCCGCCGCCTTTCGCCTGTCTCGGGATTGGGATCGCCCCACGGAGGCGTGGCTTCCTCGCCCGTATCGGCGCTCTCCCACGCGAACATCGCGCCGCGATAGCCCTTCGCGGCGGCGTTCTTCCGGGCCGCTGGCAAGGTGTGATACCTGTAGCCCAGGATGTTGCGCGCGACGTCCGGCAAGGTGAAGGTGAAGAACGGTACCACAAAGGTCTCCGTGTCCCAGAAGACGTGGCCTCTATAGCCCTCGCCAGATAGGCCCCGGGCTCCTATGCTCACACGATCCGTGTGGCGCGGCGCGGCCTGCACCATTTGGAATATGGCAAAGCGCACGGCCCGTTGGGCGAACTCGTCACCCTCGATGACGATATCGCACTTGTCCCATATGTCGTGCCATACCCTGCGGTGCCTTTCGAGCAACCCCGCGAAGCCGCAGGCCGCGCCGCGCCGAGCCGCGCTCAGCGCCGCGGCAAGCGCGTTCCCCGCGCCATCGTCCCCGGCGCGCGTGTCGCCGCCACAACTCGCGTGTCCTTGGGCGCCGCGTTCGTCAGGACCAGCCGCCGCACCCGTGCGCCCGTCGCCAGGCAGAGGAACATCGATGGACGTGGCAAAGCCCACATACTTCTCAATGGTGGCGCGCTCGCCGGAACGACAGCGAAGCCGTACCGTGATCATCGGCCCGTCCGCAGTGTCCTCCGCCGTCACGCCGCTGCGGCGGGTCGGCGCGCGCCCGCCGGCCGAGGCCGTGCCGACGGAAGCAGCCACAATCTGAGCTTGAGTTATCATGATGCCCGACGAGCGTGTACGCGTCACGATGTAGTTCGCATCCCCGTCCCATCCCTGCTCGACGAGGTCGAGATGCACTGCCTTGGCATTGGACACACGTCCATCGATGCGAGAGCCCACCACCACATCGACTTCCCCAGCTTCGGGCTCGATGGAGAGGCTCACCGCCGCGAGGCGGATGTCCTCCATGGATACTATCCGGCGCCAGGTCAGACGGACAGGGCGCCCGTGCCGCCGTCCTCGCCACCTCACCACGCGCTCCAGGACGCCGCAACGCATGTCAAGCGTCCTCCTGAAGTCCAACAACTCCCCGGACCCCATGGTGCACTCCTCATCGTCGATGAAGACGCGCATACACAACCAATTGGGCACCACCACCAGCTCGGGCACTCCGCCCGGCGGAGCGTCGAACACCCCCGCTATGAACGTCGCAGGGCCCGAGGATGGATGGCCCTCCTCCGGAGCGCCCCGCACACCAAGATAGCCGTTTCCCAAAGCGCAGACCGTCTCCCGCGCGCCGAATCCGGAAATGTCGAGCTTATCCTCAACAATGCACCATTCCTCATCCAACATACGCAACTCCTCAGCTTCCCCCCCATCCGTCCGCGGCCCATCCACCCCATGCTCACTCAAGCTCATTGAGGGGCCACAAACCAAGAGAACATGATCTCCCGACATGACCGACGGCCAATTCAACACTGACTGCCGGTACAATCATGACTACTTCAACGTTAAAGTTTGACCCCATGTCTCCTTGCAGTCTTGCAGCCTACAACCGCGATGTCCCCGGTGTCGCCGCCCACGAGCCACGGAGCGCCACACGCGGCACCCGGCCGCCCAGCCGTCCGTCGACGCCCCGACCTGCCCCTCCGGCTCAGCCAGCCGCCTCCACCCCTTGGGACAGGACGCCCACCGCTCAGGACACCCTCCGCGGGACGTCCCTCGCCAGTGCGACTCACGCAACAAGGCGCCCCCCTGGAAGATACACGGGGCTTGATGCAATGCACCCTTGCTAACTCCGGGGCGGCGCCGTAGAGCCCCTCACGACGAGGTTCGTCGCGAGCCGGAATCCGGGATGAGGGAAAGCCTTCGGAGACCGGCTGCCGTCGGCCAGGCGCTCCAGCACCATCCTCGCCGCCGTTGCGCCGAGATCATAGCGCGCCTGTCGCACTGTGGTGAGCGGGGGATCCACGTGGGACGCGCTCGGGATGTCGTCGAACCCGACCACGGACACGTCCTGCGGAACCGCGATCCCCATGCCCTTCAGTGCCTGGACGAGTCCGATGGCCATTACGTCGCTCGCCGCTACGACAGCGGTCGGACGCACATCGTTCGAGAGCGCCATGAAGTACCTGGCCGCCCGCCCCCCACTCTCACCCGAGAAGTCTCCCTCGAAGACCAAGGCCGGGTTGTACGGTATCCCCGCGTTCATGAGGGCGATCTTGTACCCTTCAAGCCGTTCGGCGCTTACCGTGGCGTACGCGTGCCCGTTCAACATGCCTATCCTCGTATGACCCAGAGAAATGAGGTGCTCGGTCGCGGTCTTCGCCCCGAGAACGTTATCGGACCCAACGAAGCCTATCCCCTCACAGGGCGGCGTCACATCGATGAGCACGCAGGGAACATCGAGCTCTCCGAGCGACCGGTACTGCGGGTCATCGGTGCGAAGCCCCATCATAATCACCCCGTCTACCTGCCGCTCCTTGCACTTTCCGACGTACGACCCGGCGCATGAGGGCCCGCCCAGCCGACGCCCGCTCGCGGGCGATGGGCCTCCAATACCGTAGAGCACAAGGTCGTAACCGCCAGAGCTGACCGTGTCCATGACACCGAGGATAACCTCATACGCGAACGGGTCGCCAAATCCGGTGGCACCCCTTCCCAGCACGAAGAGGCCGATCGTGTCGGTCCTCTTGGTGACGAGGCCGCGGGCGATGGCGTTGCGGCGGTATCCAAGCTCCTGGGCCACGCGCTTGATCTTCGCACGCGTCTCCTCGCCTATGTCACGGTGGCCGTTGAGCGCTCGCGAAACCGCCGTGGGGGACACCCCCACGATCCTGGCGATGTCCTTAATCGTTACAGTCACCGCACCGCAGTCCCCTTGCCGTCCGCACAGACTCCGGACGCATCTGCGCGGATCAGGCCATTTCATGTGGATGCCTTTCAACGCCCCGTCTGCTTGAACGTTTCAGGATCCGATTGGATTATTCGACGGTCGCCCCCCAATTCCTCCTTTTGATTCCGAGAATGCCAACCGGCCATCCAGCGGATTGGGTAGTGCAGGGCCTACCGCGTACTGACTGCGCAGGCAGGTAATGCTATGATTATGCTATGATCTAGGCGGAGGTGGTCTTCGCTTGGAAACTCTTTCGACACACACGGAGCTCGCATCGATCCTTCGCCGCATCGACCACCGCGGCTACAAGGCCTACCAGGACATCCGAGGGCAGTACAAGTTCCCTGGGTTCGACTTGTACGTCGACCACGTCCAAGCCGATCCGTTCGCCCCGCCCAGTAGGTTCAGGGTCCGCGTCCCGCAGAGCGTGGCGCGGTTTCCAGCGTGGGCCCTCTCGACGCCCACGCGCCGAGTCGCGTTGGGGGATTTCCTCAGCCGCCGCTTCAGCAGCCTCGCGGGGCTCGCGTCCGCGGCATCACAGGGACGAGACCGCATCCACATGGCCCGGCCCGGACAAGAGATCCTCGCGCGCAACTCGGTCCTCGTCGACGAGAACGCTGTGGAGGCGCGTTTTACGGTGGGGCTCCCCGCAGCTGGGCGCACCATCCTTGGCGGCGCGGCCGAGGACCTCATCTGCCGCGCCCTCCCCAGGCTGGTCCAGGAGGCGCTTCTGTTCGCGTCCATGTCCGCCGTCGAGACCGCAGCCCTCCGGCAACATCTCATGGCAGCCGAAGACGCCGATGCTCTGCGCAACGCCCTCGACGACCTCGGAATCGTGGCGTTCCTGGCGAACGGAGCCATCCTCCCCCGCCGGAGCGGCGTCGACGAGCGCCCACTCGATCGGGGCAACGTGGTGCCGTTCGAGTCCCCGCCCTCCCTCGAGCTGGAGGTCACGCTCCCAAACCGCGGCACGGTGCGCGGCATGGGAGTCCCGCGTGGCGTGACGCTCATCGTGGGCGGCGGATACCACGGTAAGTCGACGCTCCTTCGGGCCATAGAACGCGGCGTGTACAACCACATCCCCGGCGACGGCCGCGAGCTGGTGGTGACGTCCTCCCTTGCCGTGAAGATCAGGGCAGAGGATGGGCGCGCCGTGACCGAGGACGACATCAGTTTCTTCATCGCCGACCTTCCATTCGGCGCGGACACGCGGCGTTTCTCCACTGAGAACGCCAGCGGCAGCACGTCCCAGGCCGCGAACATTGTGGAGGCCGTTGAGATCGGTGCAAAGGTCCTGCTACTGGATGAGGACACGTCGGCGACGAACTTCATGATCCGCGATCGGCGCATGCAGGCGCTGGTGACCAAGGATAAGGAGCCCATCACGCCGTTCATCGATCGCGTGCGGAGCCTCGCGGAGGACGGGATCTCGACCGTGCTTGTGTTGGGCGGGTCTGGGGACTACCTCGACGTGGCGGACACCGTGATCATGATGGACGAGTACAAGCCTGTGGACGTGACGGGACGCGCACGTGAAGTGGCCGCCCGCTTTCCGACCGGCCGCGCGTTCGAGGGCGGCGCCGCGCACCTGCGCGTTGCCGGCAGAGTGCCGGTGTCGCTCGGTTTTGCAAGGGCGGGCGACCGCCGCTCCACGAAGACGAAGGCGCGGGGAACCGACGCCATCATGCTCGGCCGCGAAGAGATCGACCTGCGTAACGTGGAGCAAGTCGTGGACCCGGGCCAGACGAGGTTCATCGCGGACGCCCTCCGTTATCTGGAAACGCACCTCCTCGACGGCAGGTCCACCGTCGCCGAGCTCATCGGGAGGCTTGAGCAGGAGGTCGCCTCGCGGGGAATGGATGTCGTGGCCCCGTTCATTCACGGTGATTACTCTCTCGCCCGGCCCATCGAGATCGCCGCCGCTCTGAACAGACTGAGGACCATACAGATGAGAGCCGCTCGATAGAGGCCTGACCGCGCGAGGATGACGCGTGGGGCGCGACCCGGCGCGAGAGGACCGTCTCCGTGCCTGGCCCCTGTCCCGTGCCCGGCCCAGGGGCCGGGCACGGGGACTAGGACGGAGACGGGGACCTGGTCCGCTCGCACCTCCTGGGTCACGGCAGATGCAACACGTCCCCTGGATAGATGAGGTCTGGGTTAACCAGATTGTTCGCGGCCGCGATCGCGTCCACTGTGGTGCCGAATCGCCGGGCGATGGACCAGAGGCTGTCCCCTGACTGCACGACGTATGTGCGGCCCGAGGTCCCCAGGGGATCCTTGGGGCGGGCTGAGCCCGGATTCGCGAGCCCCCACGGCCCCTCGCCGCCCGGCGTGCCACCTAGCTGGCCGCTTTCAGGTCGGTTGCCAGGCCCGCCATGCTCAGATGCGTGTCCGTGCCCGTCCGCCGCCCCCGATGACACCGGAGGCTGGGCTTTTCCCAAGGATGGCCATGAACTTAGCGGGCCCCCGATGACAATGACCGGGGTGCCTACGTCCACAAGGTCATAGAGCTCCTCGACATGTTCGTTGTGCATTCTCACGCAACCGTTTGAAACCGCTTGCCCGATGAGCTCCGGGTGGTTGGTGCCATGGATCCCGTGCATCTGATACGTGAACGCCATCCACCGGGTGCCGAGGCCACCGCCCGGGTACATGATCTTTTCGAGGATCCTGTGGGTCCCGACGGGCGTCGGAGTCGAGGGTTTGCCGATGGCCACCGGGTACCGTCGCACGAGACGGTCACCATCGTAGAGGCCGAGGGCACGCTCCCCAACGCTGATCACTATCGTCCGTCCCCCTGCCGCGGCCTCCGGGCCCGACCGAAACCTACCTTGTGAAGACTGGCCCGGGGGAGACGCGTCCGCCAGCCCTGCTTGCTCGACGGGTCCTTCCATCAGCACCGATGGGTAACTCTGTGGATCGACCTCCTCATACAGGAGCTTCAGCGTCACGCAGTCCAGCACACCTGTGACCTCGAGCCCGTATTCCCGCTGAAAAGCCCTCACTGCGTCCTCCGTCTTGGACACAAACACGCCCTCAGGGCCTCCCGGGTCGAATCCCAGCTTGGCAAGCATCTCCTGGGCATCGGCAATGAACGGGCCCGAGTCGCCACGTTTGAACGCAACCGGCCGCTTCACGTCCATGGCTCAACGCCACCCCCTCGCTTCCAGCCCGACTCATACCCGGACCTATCATATGCGGAACCGTTCCTGCCTGCACCGAGCCGGCACTGGATGGCACGGCCGGCCTGCAGGCCCCAAGGAGGTTCCGCAGCCGGGCTCTTGGGGGATCTTGACGCCAGGCCCTCCGGCGGCAAGCCGGTAAGAGTTCGCGCAGTGCGGCGGGCGGACAGCGTGGCGGGGCGTAGGATGGCGTGGCGGGAAGGGTTCCGCAACCTTGCACTGCGAGAGGTAGTCGGCTATGATCATGCGAAAGAGGAATTGCGGAAACAAACGCGAAGGAGTGGGTTTGGAATACAACCGGTTGCAGCCGGGAGCGACGGGTGGATCGAGGGGCGGATCGGGCGTCGTCGACCCAGGCTGGCGCCATACCGGAGGAGGATGACGACGTGCCTGTCACCATGCAGGACCTTGCCCAGTGGCTAAAGATCTCCAAGTCAACAGTATCGAGAGCCCTCGCAGGCGACCCGCGTGTAAGCAAGGAGACGCGTGCCAGGGTCCAGCAGCTCGCGCGTGAGCTCAACTATCACCCCCACTCTGCCGCGAGCGGTCTTGCAAAGCGTCGAACCAACGTCATCGGCCTGGTCATCCCGTTCGCGCCACGCTCCCTCTCCGACCCTTTCTTCCTGGAGTTCGTAGGGGGAATTGGGGATTATGCCATTACCAAGGGGTTTTCGATCCTGCTGTCCAGCCCCAGGGCATCGCAGGATGAGCCGGCCGGCAACACCGCATTCACGAAGATCGTCAGCTCTCATCGAGTAGACGGGCTCATCCTCACCGAGCCAAGGGTCACCGACGAGCGGGTGGACTTCCTGAAGGAGCGCGACATCCCCTTCGTTTTCCTGGGCAACCCCGGGCGCAACAGCGATGTGTGCTGGGTCGACGGTGACAACGAGGCAGGCGTGGAGTTAGCGGTGGACCATCTCGTCAGCCTCGGCCACAGGGACATAGCCTGCATAGCAGGGCCGCCGGACCAGACCGCCACGTTCCGCCGGCTGGAGGGATACCGCGCCGCGCTCCAGCGCCACGGCATCCCTTATGACGAGTCGCACGTCGCACAGGGGGATTTCACCGAACCCGGCGGATACCGCGCCATGATGGACATCCTCGACCGAAGCCCGGGCGTCACAGCGGTCTTCGCCTCAAATGACATGATGGCTATCGGGGCAATAAGCGCCGCCAGGCAGCGTGGGTTCAGGGTTCCGCAGGATCTTTCGGTGGTAGGATTCGACGGCATAGCCCTCGGCGCGTACGTAACCCCGGCCCTTACCACGGTCACGCAGCCCATATACCGCCTAGGGCAGGCGGCGGCAGAACTCCTCATCAAGCTCATCGAGAGGCAGACCCCTGCCGAGCGGCACGTCCTCTTTCCGCTCACTCTCACGGTCAGAGAGTCCAGCGCCAGGAAGCTGGATAGCGGCGGCTGAGGTGCCTTGCGGCCACATGCGAGCGATCGCCGGCCGGGGGAACCGCGCGCCTCATCACGCTGCGCGAGGCCGCCGCTGCTCTGCTGGCGACGGCGCCCGAGCGAGCCCCGCTTGCTTGAAGTCCGGCACGGTAGGCCAGCAGCCGGCTGCTACTTTCACCTTCTCGATGGCGGCGACAGCTGGCCGCCATGGACGGCTGCTTAGTGTACCTGCCCAGGACTGCGGTCTCCTCACGGAAACACAATGATGCCGACGGTGAAACCGGGTGCGTACGAGACCTTGTCAGGTGCGAGGACCGCCCGCTGGATGGATACCCCGGCCGTGAAACCGACTGACGTCGGCTTCACTTCCGTTAGCTTCATGATGATGTCGTGCTGCTTGTTTATGATGTCCTTCATCTCGTTCACGAGGTCTTGGAGGGTCTTGGCAGCCTCGAGCGCCTGCTCGGCCTCGGCTTTCCGGGCTTCAGCCAAGGCTCGCTCTTCCTCCCAGTCCGAGCGATAGCCGCGCGCGAGGTCGAGCGCGTCCTGAAGCGCCGTCTCCAGCTCGACGATCCTCTGAAGCGCCTTGAGATACAAGTCCTTTAGCTCCGCGTACGTCCCGGGAACCTCGGCGCCCTGCGCTGGGCCGGGTTTTGAGGTCGCACCCGCCGGGCCGGTCGAAGGGGAACTCGCGCCGTCCGGACCATCCGGTTCATCGGATGACGCCGCGGAGACGGGCGGCCCTTCTTCTTTGACCGCAGGTGTATCGTCCGCTACCTGTGCGTTTACTCCTGCATCGGATTGCTCCACAATTGCTGCGCACGCGAGCACTTCACCAGGATGGGTGGCGATCCCGATCGCCACATCGGCCGGACCCGCCGCATACGTCAAGTTTTGCGCAAAGCCGGACCCACTACAGGCCACGAACGTGAGCGCGATCACCCCCGCCATTACCAGAAGACGTCGTAGCTGCCTCATTGTCGCGTCCTCCTTTCGAGTTCCTCGAGGACCTTGTCGCGTTCTCGCACCCTCGCATCTATCTCAGCTTGCTTTTCGTCGAGCTTCTTCATCTCCTCCTTGATGAGTCTCAGCTGCTCCTCCACTGACGCCACGTCTTTCATCGCCTGCTCCACCTTTTCATTGGCCTTGAGGGCCTCACGCAACAAGCGGTCACGCTCGTACCACTTGATTCCTGCAAACACGGCAAGCCCTGCGAGAATTATCGCGATCACCCACGGGAGCCACTTCTTGACAATCGGCGACAGCACGACATCACCCCCTCTTCTCGCGTGTATGACTTTCCGGCGCCTTCCGCCCGGCCACGCTCGGTGCCGCGCCGGACACAGCCCCCTCCTCGCGCCGCGCTCACAGCAGCCTCCAGCCGTCCTGGCACCATCCTCACGCCAATTTCAGGAGCGATGGTTGTCTCCCGGAACAAAGCGGCTGCTGTCGGACGGGGTCTCCCATCCCGAGCGGCGGCATCAATTGCCGAGCACCGTGGTCCAGTATATCTTGAACAAGCCCATGGCCGCGAACGCCACCTTCAACGTTTCCACCGCGGTCTGCGCGAGGAACGCGGGCCAGCCCGGCCATTCGCCGGCGGAGCCGATGACGACGAGCGCCGAGAGCGCGGCGCTTACCGGAAACGGCAGAAGAGGCACCCATCTCTTGTCGACGTACCTCTTGAGGTATTGCACGATCACGATCACTAGCGGGATGAGTCCTGCATCATGAACGTTGAGATCGTACCCTATCGTTACCCCGTTCTCCATCCTTCCCACCCCTCCTGAGCGCCCGGCGGAGACCCCAGTCGAGGAAACGAAATGACTCGTGACGGAGCGGATGGGCGCCGCCCACCTGGCCCCGACTTCTCCTCCATAATCTACGCGGAGCGGACCGCAAGCGTCACAGCCCGAGTGGCACATGCATACGTTAGCGTTGGCGATGCGGGATCGCCGCGACTGCGGGCTAAGGGTCCAAGGATATTTGGAACAAGGGTGCCGCGGCGTCACAAGACATGTGACGCGCTAGCATCAACGTAACACGAGCTTTGGGGGTGATGCCGGATGCTCAGGGGAACGACGGCTGTGTGCCTCGACCCTGGCCACTAGCACGGTGGGGATGATCCGGGAGCGGTTGGGAGAGCCGGGACGCGCGAGGCCGACATCAATCTCGCCGTGGCAGCGAGGGTCGCAGCACTGCTCCGGAACGGGGGAATCGGTGTCATTCTCACGAGGACGAAAGACGCCTCGGTGCCCCTCAGAACGCGCGTGATGAGAGCCAACAACGCTGAAGTCGCAGCGTTCGTGTCCATTCACTGCAACTCCGCTGGTAGCGATAGCGCCCGTGGCACGGAGGCGTACTACTACAGGACGAGCGACCCAGGCAGGAAGCTCGCAGCGGCCATACACGTGCCCCTTGTCCGCGCAACCGGGCTTGTGGACCGAGGGGTCAAGGACGCTGGGTTCTATGTCCTGCGCCACACGAAAATGCCGGCCGCCCTTATCGAGTTGGCCTTCATATCCAACGAAGATGAGGAGAGGCTGCTTAGAGACGAGGGGTTTCAGACGAAAGCCGCGCGGGCGATCACGGACGGCATTGCCGGGTGGCTGCGAGACCAGCATATCCTCGCGAGTTGGCTCGCGCGCACTATGTAACAACGAGGTTAACCACGTCCCCATCGAAGCTCGCACGCGCCGCTAGCGACTTCGGCCTGGGGGGAGCCATTGCGGGGTTGCATACAAGGGAACCTCGCGGCTGGCGCACACCAAGTGAGTCTGGGTGAGACTGTTGAACTTCCCCAGTACCTACCAGTTTGACCGGGCACGACGACCGTCTTGAGCGATCTAGACATAATGGAAGGGCCGGCCCCGATTCGCGGTTCGTAGGTTATACTGGAGACAAGGTCCACCAGCACAGAGCTACAAGCGAAGGAGGCCGGCACCATGAAGTATACCACATTCGTCGGGCTGGATGTTCACAAGGATTCGATCGCGGTTGCGGTAGCAGGTAGGGATGAGAAGGACGCGGAGGGGCTCGGGGTGATCCCTAACACGCCTCAGGCAATAGCCAAGCTGGTAAGGAAACTGGGCGAACCAGGGGGCCTGAGGTTCTGCTATGAGGCTGGCCCTTGTGGGTATGGGATTTACAGGCAGCTTATAGCGATGGGCTGTTCGTGTATGGTAGTTGCGCCGTCACTGGTTCCGAGGAAGCCGGGTGAGCGAGTCAAGACGGACCGGAGGGATGCTAAGAAACTTGCAAGGCTGCTGCGAAGTGGGGATCTTACGCCGGTATGGGTTCCTGATGAGCGTCAGGAGACTTTGAGGGATCTTTTGAGGGCAAGGGAAGACGCCTGTCAGGATCTTTTGAGGAAGCGGCACCAATTGAGCAAGTTCCTCTTGAGGTTAAAGCTAAGGGCTCCTGAAGGGATACGGGCATGGACTGATAAACACCGTCGGTGGCTTGAGGGCATACGTTTCGAGCAAGCGGCGCAGCAAGTAGTGCTAGCAGAATACATTCATGCGGTCGATGAGGCGAGGAGCAGGATAGAGCGGTTCGAGCAAGAGATAGCGGCGTATGTTGAGGCATTTGCTGACCAGAGGGTGATAAAGGCGCTACAGGCACTTAGAGGGGTGGATCTCATCACAGCAGCGACTCTGGTGGCAGAGCTTGGGGACATCACCCGGTTTGAGAATGCGAAACAGCTCATGTCCTACGCAGGTGTTATGCCAAGCGAGTATTCGAGTGGCGCAAAAGAGCGGCGGGGGTCGATCACCAAAAGCGGCAATGCTCACGTGCGCCGGGTGATAGTGCAGTCAGCCTGGAATTATCGTCACACCCCGAAGGTAGGGGTTGTGCTCAAAAAGCGCCAGGAGGGCCTATCGCAGGAGATTAGAGCAATTTCCTGGAAGGCGCAGATGCGGCTCAATCGCAAGTACAGGAAGATGCTGGGCAGGGGAAAGACAAAACAGGTCGTGGTAGTCGCAGTGGCACGGGAGCTGTTGGGGTTTGTCTGGGCGATTGCGCATGAAGTAGTGATAGAGAGCGTAAAGAGGGAAGTGGCGTAGGCTTCGGTCAGGATTTGTTGGTAGCATGTAGACTTCCGATAGATTTGGAGGTGTAGCAGTAAGCGGAGCGGCAGAGAGACGGTAGGGAGAATCCTCGTACTACCTATGTGCTAAGGGGTCCGCCCGAACGCACGCGTCTAGGCCGAGGTAGCTCCCTGACGGAGTGTAAGTCTTACGGTATCCAACCCGCGAATATCAAGATGAGAGGCCGTCGCATCGCTCTGTCCGCCCGCTACTGCCCAAACCCCAAAGAGGTACTTTGCATGTGACCGGGTGAACGACTAACAATCCATCCTACGGAACAGCTCGGAGGGTCTTGACATGGCCCTTCCATATCAGGTATGTCGCCAAAAGTTCGCGCTACTTTTCGGCGGAGGGGTCCTGCCCAGGGTTGCCGGTGTTGCCTTCCGGGGACGGCGCGCTTGCGGCGCGCCTCGTCCGAATTCGGCGCTTAAGACAGCCGAATTCTCCACGTCCCGTCGTGCAATCACCGGCAACGCCTCCCAAAAGTCGGGAGCACTCTTGCACCCCCACCTAGACCTTCGAATGGGAAGGAAACCAGCCGGTGAATCCGCGCAAAGGCGGCGCAATAGCAACATTCCTGACTAGACTAGCTCGCTACAGGCTGTCGGACGGGGCGGGAGACTGCGTTGCGTACGTGACAAGGAGATATGCCCGTGTCAATGGAAGAGAATGCGAGGACTCGGGGCTCTTGGTAAAGATACCGCTAACCTGAGGCGGCACTTCAGGCGCGGCCCAGCCACTCCCTCTCCAAAGGGGCCACGGCCGAAGCGAGCACCCGGACCTCGGCAGCTCCCGCACGGAGGAGTGCACGCGAGCATTCGTTCGCAGTGGCACCGGTTGTGATCACATCATCGATAAGTAACACTCTCTTGCCGGCAACCTCGAGCGGGTGCGGGACCAGGAATACCCCGCGGATGTTGTCGCGCCTCTCGCGCCTCCCGAGCTTGTTCTGTTCTCCCGCAAGAACGCTTCGAACAAGCGCTGCCCTCACAGGGAGGCCAAGGCACGACCCCACTACCCGCGCAAGCAGGTCTGCCTGGTTGTAGCCCCGCTCAGCGAGACGCTTCGGATGCAGCGGCACTGGGACCAACACCTCGGAACCCCTCATCGCTTTCTCGCGCGCAACGGCCCTCGCCATGAGGACGCCGATGCCCTCGGCCAGTTCCCGCCGCCCTCCGAACTTGAACGCGTGGACGAAGTCTTTCAGCGCGCCGTCGTACACCCCTACCGCCCGGGCCACCTCGAAGAACCTCGCGCCCGAAGCGCAGTCGCGGCAGACCTGATTGCTTTGTAGGGTCTCGCCGCCACGGCCGAGAGCCGCGCCCCTCAACGGCCGGCCGCACTTGAGGCAGTACGGCGGCTGCACAAAGGGTATCCTGCTCAGACAGTGTCCGCATATCGGTGTGCAGAAGATCTCTTCGAGGCCCCGCGCGTGGAACTGCCCGCACAGGACACAGCCTTCCTCTTCGGGCAGCAGCACATCCAGGACGTCCCGCACGAATCTCGCAACGGCGTCCTCAAGTCTTCCACGCCCCCCTGCATGGTCGCAGTACGAGGCCGACATACCGGCCCGCGCAGCCGCCGCCGTACCCGTGCTCTCGCAATGCGCGCCAGACGCTCCGCCACTGAACCAACGAGCCATGCGCCGTACCCCCTGCTGTCAATCTGTGTTGTCTCAGGCAAAGACTGGGTGAAAACGCCGCAAGCCTTCACATCCTCGGCTTGCGATCCCCGCCTGCACGCCGAGCCCGCACACCGCGATCTTACCTTCCTCATGGAAGACAGCACAATACGGAAATGGCATGACTTGGGAGTGATACACGACGTATCACCCCAAAAGGTGGTTTAGGGACGTCACCCCATTTTCTGGGAGGTCCTACGCCTCGCAGGGCGAAGACTCTATCACGGAACCCTCCGTCACGGTCGGAACGCGCCTTCCCCCGCAAAACGCGCTTGCCGTCCGCCGGAAAACGCACTTATTGGAGGGAGAAGAGTCGAATGGTTGGCGCGCTCTACTTCGTGTACGCGGCTCGCACGTCGCGGGATGACGATCCCCCGTTCGTCGGCGTGTCTCATTACCCCCCTCTTGACCTCGCCGTGCTTGCCGAGGATGGCTACGAACGCCTGACGGTGCTCAAAGGCCCCCTGCCCATCGCCCTCGCGGAGCTCGAGGCGCTCCGGGCCGCGAGCCCCACGAGGACACGGTGCGATACCATCTTGACGAGGCCGGGGGGACGACCGGAGGACATCGTGGCTCCCGCCCCCGCCGTCACCAATCTGAGGTCCGCACCGCATCCGGCGCCAGCTCCACCAGCGGTGACTGCAAGGGAAACCGGCGTCTGGGCCCACCGGCGGTATGCTCCTTGGCCCCGAACCGCCGTCCATCATCTCGGCCTCGCCGGCGTCCTAACCCGCGCGTCGTCCTTCGCCGCGCGCCGCCCACCCATGTCTCGTTCCGGCCCGGGCGAGGCTTTGTTCCGCTCCGGCGCCGCCACGTACGTAGATGCACTCGCGCTCACCGCTCCGCACCATGTCCCTGTCGAGATGCCGTCGCAGGAGGATCTTCGCGTTGTCAGCGAGGTCCTTGAGGGGCGGATCTTGTTTGAGCGCGAGATCCGGCGCGCCCTTGAAGAGCGCGGACATCCCGTTCCAGGGCCGCTCGAGGACGTCCTTCAGGTGCTTGTCCTGCGCGGAGTCGTCGGGCGCGTTCCGTCAGTCGCCATCGACCGCTTTGGGATTGCTACCTGCGCAAGATGTGGCGGGCGCGAGATCGGCGAGGCGAGCTGCGCAAGTTGCGGGGGCGACGAGTGTCTGCGCTGCATGGAGTGCGCGTCTTTGGGGGAGGCCAGGTCGTGTCGTCCCCTCTATTACGCCCCGGTGCGTCCGAGATCGCCACGGCACCTAGAGCTGCCGCGGAGCTCGAACCGCCCGGAGGACACAGAACGTCTGGCGCGTTCAGACGCTTTGGAAGGCCAGGACTGTGCGGAGCGTTCGGACCACACCGCGTACCCAGAGAGCTGCGCTCCCCAGACGAGCCCCGCCCCGGCCTGGAAGGTCGCGCTCCCTTTCGAGCTCACGAAGGCGCAACGAGACTCATCGCAATTCCTGGAAGCCTTCGTGTCCGAGGACGAACGAAGCGAGTGTCTCGTTCACGCTGTATGTGGCGCGGGGAAGACCGAGGTGTGCTTTGGGGCGGTCGCCCGTGTCCTTGGATGCGGCGGCCGGGTGCTGTTCGCCGTGCCACGAAGCGATGTCGTGGCCGAGGTGGCCCCGCGCATCTCCGCCGCCCTGCCAGGCGTCCGCGTCATTGCTCTTCGGGGTGCTTCTCAAGAGCGTTACCTCGACGCGGACATCGTGGTGGCCACAACCCATCAGGTGCTCAGGTTCTACGAGGCATTTGACCTTGTCATCCTCGACGAGGCGGACGCGTTCCCGTTCCGCGGCAACAGGATGCTGCGCTATGCCATGAGGCGGGCCACCGCGCCAGCCGGCAAGACTGTGTACATGACTGCCACCCCTGACGAATCCCTGCTCGCCGCCGCTGACCGGGGCGAGGTTGGCCTGACCAGGATCTCCGCCCGTCACCACGGCCACCCCCTTCCCGTCCCAGCCATCGTCACGGCGTCCCTCCCGCCGGTCGACAAACATGGCGCGTTCTCAACGCCGTGCCGGCCAGGGTACACGCCTCGGCCCCCACGTGCATCCGAGCTTCCATCCGAGGTAACCGCCATCTTGCGAGCCTCGCTCAACGAAGGACACCGCGTTTTCGTCTTCGTGCCCACCGTCGAGCTCGCCGGACGGGCGTGCGCCATGCTGGAGGCCTCCTTTGCCTCTCCTGTCGCCGCAGCGGAGAAAGGTGGGCCGCCCTCGCCCCAGAGCCCACTCAGCCTGCCCACCACACCGCCGCGTATCGCATTCGTGCACTCGCGCCACCCTCAGCGCGACCAGCTCCGTGAGGAATTCAAGGAAGGACGGATCGACGTCCTCGTGACTACCACGATCATGGAGAGGGGCATCACCGTGCCCATGGCCGACGTCGTCGTCCTCTACGCCGACTTCGACCGCGTATTCGACTCGAGCACCCTCGTGCAGATGGCAGGACGGGCCGGGAGGTCACGAGAGTACCCCTGCGCCCGCGTGTTCTTCGTCGCAGAGCGCACGTCACCCGCGATGCGCACTGCCGTAGCCTCCATCCGTGCCATGAACCGTCATGCGGCTGACTCGGGATACCTCGTAACCGCAGCGGATCCAGGCGGTGCTCCCGCGTCGCCCAGGACAAAACCCGACATCGGCGTGTAGAAAACCGGATGGCGTGTAGAAAGCCGGACGGGCCACGCCACACGGGAGCCGGTTGCGCGCCTGAGGGAAGGCCACGACGCGATCGTCGGTTCCGCGCGGTGCAGAGAGGGTTTCGGCGCATAATATAGAATAATCAGTACGTTCGTACGCACATGACTCCGGCGCGTCATGGAACCGATGCCCTGACGCTGCCAAGCAGACATCTAAGTGTGGCACCATAAGTTTTCGTCTCCTTTCTTGACGGCGCTAGGGTTGCCGGTGCGTGCACGACGGGGCGCGGAGAATTCGGCTATCTCGCGCGCCGAATTCGAACGAGGCACGCCGCAAGCGCGCCGTCCCCGGAGGGCAGCACCGGCAACCCCGGCAGGACCCCTCCGCCGAAAAGCAGTGCGAACTTTCGGCAACATACTTGGGCGCCGCAGCACTGAAACGCGAGAGGTCGCGTCGGCGAGGACGGTGCCAGGGAACCTACCTATCTCGTTGGGTTAAGACTGAGTCGAAACCGTGGAATACCCGGTGGCACGATCGCAGAGGGGATCGCGCCGCCGGGTATTCCGGCTTCCTGGGGAGATTGACACGAAGCGTGCCGCTTCGCGCCGCCCTGGTATGGCTCGCGGCGGCACGAGAACACTCGACGGCTCCCGTAGGGTGTCCCAGCTCGGCGGGCTTGACTCCAAAACCTACTGGTCGCCCTAAGCCAGGCGCCCCCTGGGAGCTGGTCCCCAAGGCATAACACTGGCAACCTCCGCTACGCACGTATCGTGGCGGCCCGCGTATCTTGTAGTGACGTCCTGCAGCGCACTAAGTGGAGGTGCGAAAATGCTTCCGATTATTGGGACGGGTTGCCGGTGATCGCACGAGGGGTGCCAAAGCCCGGCCACTGGCCTGACGGGCCGGACTTCGGCGAAGCACGCGCCGCTCGGAGCGCCGTCCCCGAGCGCGATACCGCCCGCTGGCGCGGCACCTGCTGGAGACGGGGCGGGGATTGATGCACCTCGCTCGGTGGTGTCGAAGGAGGGACGAGAACGCGTCATTGCCAGGACACTTCGCTGTAGCGTCAAAGGAGTCAAGGGGGAGTGTCAAAGGACATGCTACCTGCCATGTATCATGTGAATCCTCCGGGGAAGGGACACGACCGCAACTATGCCTGTGGCTGTGACGGCGCCTACCGCCGGGACAGCGAGACGGGCCAGCCCCAGGACCGGGACAGGAGCACCGGTCCAGACAGCAGCCAAGAGTCTGAACACGATCGGAACAGCAAGCGCGATCCCTTCGCGGCGATAATCGGCTCCAGCCCCGGCATCGCCGCCGCCCGCATCCTCGCCCGGCGTGCGGCACGCGGCAGTTCCAATGTCCTCCTCCTTGGCGAGACGGGCGTTGGAAAGGAGGTCTTCGCCCGAGCCATCCATGAGGCCGGAAGCCGGGCGCACGGGCCATTCGTCGTGGTGAACTGCGCCGCTGTCCCGGAGGCCTTGATGGAGTCGGAGCTATTCGGGTACGAGGCAGGCGCGTTCACAGGCGCGCTCAAGAGCGGAAAGCCTGGGAAGTTCGAACAAGCTTCAGGAGGCACCCTCTTCCTGGATGAGGTCGGTGACATGCCCCTCACGCTCCAGGCGAAACTCCTGCGCGTGGTCCAGGAGCGCGTAGTAGAGAGGTTGGGCGGCACTAGCGGTATACCGGCGGATGCCAGGCTTATCGCGGCCACCAACAAGAATCTCCGCCAGATGGTAGCATCGGGGGCATTCCGAGAAGACCTCTATTACCGGCTGGACGTGATCACGATAACCATCCCGCCGCTGCGCGAAAGGAGGCAGGACATGCCGGAGCTTGTTGAGTGTTTCCTGGGGAGGCTCAACAAGGTCTGCCATACGTCGGTGACGTCGGTTCATCCCACGGTGATGAACGCGTTTCTGAGCTATCATTGGCCCGGCAATCTTCGCGAGCTTGAGAACGTCCTCGAGCGCGCCCTCAACTTCGCGGAAGACACCGAGATCCTACCAGAAGACATTCCGGAGTACCTCTGGGAGACTGTTGGCTCGCGTGTGGAGGATGCGCCGACATCTCAAGGACTGGGGCTCGACGAGTCCCTCGCCGCCCACGAGAGCGCGATCCTCATGGCAGCGCTCCGTGCCGCCGGTAACAACAGGGCCAAGACAGCCAGGATGCTCAATATATCGCGGTCGGGTTTGTACAAGAAGCTCAAGCGATACGGCATCCTAGGCAAGGGCTAGCTCGGGCGCAGGAATGCCAATGGCTTTGCAGGAGGGGTTGCCGGTGACTGCACGATGCGCGACAAAACCCAGCCGTCTGCCGGACCGGCTGGGTTTTGTCGATACGCCCCGCTTGGGGCGGAAGCGCCGTCCCTGGGTGCAACACCGGCGCCCCAAGTCCCGCATGTTCTTATTCACTCAAGACCCCGCCTAGAAGCGCCTGGTAAGGCTTATGCACTGTCTCTTGCCCTGCTCTTCGCCTGTGAGCACTGCGTAGGACATCTCGAAATCGCCGAACCGCAAGCCGATCCCGCCTGTGTACGCCTTCACATCGAGGCCCCCGCCGTCTCCCACGATGATCCCGCCCCTTAGGGCGATATGAGGCGTGAGCCACCCTTCGAAGCCACCTGTGTAAGTGTAGGTCTCAAGCCCACCCTCGGGCCGTGAAGCCCGGTGAGCGTCGACGGCAACCACCGTCCCGGCCGAGAGTCTCAGGCTCAAGCCCGCAGAATAGCTCGGTCGCAGGGTAACGGCGGTGCCATCGTCGAAGACCAGTCGCGTGCTGGTTACGTCCCGGGCGACGACTCCGAGCGAGATCGCATTGTGCTTCACCACGAGGCCGGCGTCGGTGGCAAGACCGCGCCAGCGCAAGTCCCCGTTAGGATCGTCAGCCGCTGCATCGGCGGCCGCTCCGCGAAGGTAGCGCACGCCAAACCCGAGCGCGCCCCACTTGGCGAAGGACTTCCCCACCGAGTAGTTGAACGTGTTGCCCGAGAAGAGGGCGTCCCCGTCATGCCACTCATAGTGCCCCCACGCGAACCCACCCGCCCCGCCGCCGCGGTCCATGTCGGAGAGGGCGATGAACTTGAAGTCAGTCGGCCCGGCGCCCTCTCCCCAGGCCGACCCAAACGTGAGCGCAAGTCGTTCCGTGCGGAGGCCGAACGCAGCGGGATTCGAGTAGAGCGGGTTGGGCTCGTCCCATACCGCCACGTACGAGTATCCCATGGCCATCAAGCGGGCGTCCGCAAACCCAAATGGCTCTACGAAGCCGTACTCTTCAGCGGATGCGACCGCATGGAGCAGCGTCATAGCGCACAGCGTCGCCAGGAATGCCGCTGCAAGCCGCCTGCTCATCGCCTTGATTCCAACTCCCGTCCCGTTGGTGACCGCAGACCCGTGCGCTCCGGCGGACCGGAGACCGGGCCCGCGACATGCCGTCGTTGCAGTCACGTTGCCTCACTCCTTCCTTGGCTCTGGAAGGACGCCCCAGAGCCGGCCTTGTCGCGTACCACACGAGCCAGCAGCCCTTCCACCACCCATGGGCGAGACTGGTCTCTCGCTCGATGTCCAGTGTCAGACTGGGCACGGCCCGGAGGGTCACGCTGCGGGCCACAGGTCCTCAGGAGGAGCACGGTGGCACACCGCGGCGTGATGATCCGTCCGTTCCGAAGTCGCCTATCTACGTCCTATTGCATGATCCTTGGCGTTATGAAGATCACGACCTCCGTCTCGGTGGACGCCTTCCTCGTGCTGCTGAAGAGCAAACCAAGGACCGGCATATCGCCGAGCAGCGGCACCTTTGACTTGACCTCATACTCGGATTTCAGCTTCAGGCCGCCGATGACTATGGTCTCCCCATCCTTCACCCTGATCGACGTCGAGGCCTGACGCCTGTTCACGAGAGGCAGGCCGTCCGAGGTCTCCACCGCGTCGCTTACCTCAGGCTCGATCTTCACGAGGATCTCGCCCGTCTCCGATACACGCGGGGTGAATTTGAGCGAAATGCCCGTCCGTATGGACTCCAGCCGCGTGGACGTGTCGCTGTTACTGCCCGTCGTGACTGCGAAATAGCGGTCCTTGCCAAGGAATATCTCGGCAGGCTCGCCGTCAACCGTAGCGATCCTTGGGGTCGCGTGTATCTGTGCCTTCCCAGAATCCAGGAGAACCTTCATGGACGCGATGATGTGCTCGAGACCGCCAGCCACGTTGTACTTGGCCCCCCAGATTCCCGACACGAAGTCCACGAAGCCCGAGGAAGGCACCGTCGGATCAGCCTGGCCACCGCTGCCCTCATAGCGCCAGTCAGCCCCGAAGGACTTTCCGCTGTCAGAGGATATCTCCATGACGACGGCCTCCAACATGACCTGCGGTGCCGGGCGATCGATCCGCTCGATGTCCGACTTGATGCGCTGCACCAGGCTGGCCGGGGCGGTGACTACGAGAACGTTGTCAGTAGCGCCCACCTTCACATATGGTGCAAAGAAATCCGAGAGCAGTTTAGCGGCGTTTTCCGCCTTGACGTAATTCAGCTTGACCACCTCTGTGGTGGTGAGGAGCGGGAAACTGGGGTTCTTAGAATCTGCCGACCCCACGACGTAGTAGTCGCCCACCTTGACAAAGGTATAGCCGAGCGGCCCAACGATCATCTCAAGCGCCTTGTCCAGGGGGACGTCGCGCAATTCCGCCGTGACCCAGCCCTGCACCGTGGCATCGGCCATGATGTTGACCCCCGTCTGCGCGGAGATGTCGCGCAAAACGCTCAGGATGTCGGCGCCGTCGAAAACGTTGGTCACCAGGATCTCCTGCGCCATCGACGCCTGCGGCAGGGCTACCGTAGCAATCGCCAGCGCGAGCGCCAGCACAAGCCCAAGCCCGAGCCTCCTTGCCGGGGCTCTCCCGCTCAACCCGAGACCTCTTGATTCAGACATCTGTGACCCCTCCTCCAAGTCAGCCTAAACTCTCCAGGGCTCATGGCCCAGAGCCGCGAGTCCGCCCCGGCGCCTAAACCGCCACTTTGCATCGCACGGCCTGAAACAGGGGCCGCCTGGCCGCCGCTGGCGACAAAGTTGGGCGCGGCTCGAGTCGGGCGCGGCTGTCACGGCTGTTTCACCTCAAACTCCCCGGACACATATAGGGGCGCCTTGCCGCCGTATTTTACGGTAACCTCCACCATGTACCTCCCAGGCTCAAGAGCACGCGCGTAACCCGCTCGAATCAGCCTCGTACCGCCAGGGAGGACTATGCTATCGAGCTCACCGAGATCCACGGAATCGACCTCTTGCCACGAGCCCGGACCGACATACTCGATCCCCGGGACGCTTTCGGGGACGATATGTCTCTTGATGCCGAACGTGACCTGCGGTTTCAAGTGGGTGGCGCCGGTGTTCTTGAGCGCTGTGCTGAATATCCAGCCTACAGAAGGGCCTCCGTCCTCGATCTTGAGTTCCCCAAGTTCCGCGAGCTTCTCCGCCTGCTTGCCGACGGTCAGGAAAACCAGGGCGCCGGCCTCCCCGGCCCATGCGGGGGACGCCGGGGACGCTGCCGGCGATGCTGCCGCTGCATCCTGCCTTGCGCCTCCTTGGTCTTCCACAGGTGTTCCGGTGAATACGAGGTTCGCATACCTGCTGCCGGCCTGGTCCTTGGGGATATTGATCATGAGACGAACCATTTGTTTGCCGCCCGGTCGGATGTCCATGGTTGCAGGCCGCAGCTCAATCCAGCCGGCACAGCTCCATTTGGCTGGTGCGGCAGCGAGCGCGGCCTCGTCCTGGACTAACTCGCCTTCCTCATCGTACACGAGCGGCAACGCTCTCCCCTCCACATGGATGGGGACATCGGACTTGTTCTCGACCACGATGGACCGCGCGGCCACCGCGCCGGGCGGGTAGGTTAGGTCGAGTTCGGCTGGCTGCACGTTGAACGGGGCAAGCCTCGCCCCGCCCTCTACGCGCCTTGCCTCGGCCCCGCTTGGAGCTAGCGTGAACGGCACCTTTGCCAGGGCTGGCCTCGTTCCGCCATACTTCACGGCGATGTCCGCGATGTAGTTGCCTGGGGCGAGGCCGGAGGGGAGCACCGAGACAAGGTTGACGGTGGTCTCGGGCAGCACCAAACCCCGGCCCGAGCCGAGCGGGATCTGGCGCAGGCGCTTTCCGGAACCGTCTCTGAGAGTCAGGTAGCCGCGTGCGAACACGTGTGTGTTGCCTTCGTTCCTGACCTCGCCTATGAGGATCAAGGCATCCTTGCCGTAAGCGGCAGCATACCTCGGGTCGTCCGCGGCAGCCTTCACACTGAATCCTGCGATGGTGACGGCTTTTCGCACCCTCGGCGCAGGGATGGCGAGTTCTACCACCGTGGCGAACCTCTGAAGGAACTTGGTGGATGCGAAAGCTTCTTCTCCCGTCCTCTCCTCCGGCACGAGCTCGAATACGACCGCCGCGAATCTCCCGCCGTATGTACCTCTAGGAATCGCAAGCTTGCAGTCCACCGAAAGCGCTTCGCCTGGGCCCAATGTGGCTTCTTCCTTGGACAGCCTTATCCATTTGGCGCACGAGTACTCTGACTCGCCCGGCTCGACGACGCGATAGTCGCCGTTCGGTTTCTGCACCACATCCGAGGCGAATACTCGGAAGTGCGCGGTCGCCGTCTTGCTCTCGTTCACGAGCAGGATGTTGAAGGTCTTCGTTTCGCCTGGAGCTCCGGTGAGCTCAATGAGGAGCGGGGTCAGGCTGATGGATACCTGAGCGTGCGCCACGCCGACGAAGCAACTCACGAACGTCCACAAGAGGACCGAGGCAAGAAACACGTACGACGTGATCCGGGTGATCCGGCAAGCCCTGCTCGTGCCATGGCTGGACCCATCAGGGCCGTCACACCGTGATGAATGAGGAACCATCATGAGCTTATCTCCTCTCTGGTCCGATCAGGGGTGGCGACCCGCCACCCCTGATCTTCCCGCGTGTCGTGCAAGGCTCACCTTTCCAGGTAATACAGGGTTCCGGGAAGGACTTCTCTCAGGCCGGCTTCGTCTCAGGCTGGCCTCAGCGGACACGGTGAGGCACCGAATCGGTTTTTACGGAACGAGGTGCTCGTGGTCAGGTCTGATCGGATTTGAAGTTGCCAGTCTCAGGATCAATCCAGTGCTTCATGTTCCGGACCGTAAGCGTTATGGTGGCAGTATCCTCGTACTCGCAGGACGAGTTGCAGTTCTCGACCACGATCTTGTTCCAGAGCTTGTAGTTGAGCCCTGAATGAAGAGCCGAGCCGTCGGGGAATATGAAATCGGCGTTGTTCAGGTCCGCAGCCCGTATCCAGCCGTTCGACTGAGCCGCTTCAATGGAGCCACCGTAGGAGTAGTAGGTATCGATGGTCTGTTTCACCCCGGCGCTTTGTTCCAGGTATTCAAGGTCAGCAAACCCGTCGAAGTTCACCGCGACGTCGTTGTTGCTCTTTATGGTGAAGTTTATGCAGTCAGCGGCGTACGTCCCGGGCTTCCTGATGCGCCAGTCCCATCGCGTGCCGCCAATGGACCAATCGATCCACTGGGCGACCGATGCGTGGTTCGTGATGTTGATGACCCAATTCTGCTTGTTGCAAGCACCGCTATCAGGCGTGCTGGACCAGCACCGGGCGTTCGCGGCGGGCGCGCCTGCTCCGTTCACCCACATGCTTGACCACACAGTGCCGTTCCATTCAAAGGCTTCAACCTCTGTGGCGCCACTCGGCAGAGCTACTCCCGGGTTGTACGCCAGAGCCGCTGCCGGTACCGAAAGCACGGCCATCAGCGCAAGCATCACGATGATCCTCTTCATATTCAGGATTCAACCTCCTTGTAGGTGTTTTGAGGCCTTCTGAGCCTCCGAAGCGTCTCCCGACGCTCTTGGGAGTTGGACCTACCTGGTTATGATTCCCAGCCCACAGTCTGCGAACCTGCATTCCACGGCCTTCCTCTTGAGTCACCCCGAGCCCCGCTCAGCCTTGCTAGTCCTTCCCGATGCCCAAGGCTCATCTGGCACGCTAGTCAAGTCATCGCGGCGCATCGAGACGCTGCGCCGGGCGCCCCGACCGCCCAGAGGATTCGCGGGACCCCGCGCTAGCCTCGGCACCGCCCGCGCTCAGCACCGGGCGCGCTCGCCTGTGTTGCGCGGAGCACCCGCGACTGCGTTACGTGAAGTACCTGAGGCGCGCTAGTTGTTGCTCGCGATGAAGGTGACCACCCCCACGTCCTCGTACTCGCATGACGAGTCTTCCTCGCCCACGGTTATCTTTGACCACATCCGAAGAAGGGCAGGAGTTGTTGGATCAAGTCTTATCGGGCCACGTGAATTGGCGTCCAGGTTCAGGTCGCAAGCTGCGATCCAGCCGCTAGACTCCACCGCTCCAAGATCGTCGCCGAAGCCGTACCAAGTCGCGATGGTGGCTGCCCCGCCGTCGAGGCGTGCAAGATCGGCGAAGCCATCGAACTGGATCGCAAGCTTGCCAGTGCCGGTGAAGCTCATTTCCGTCGCGAGTGCCGCGTATGTGCCGCCCTTCCGCACTCGCCAATCGAGCCGGGTGGCGCCGAGCGACACGTTCGCGTGTCCACCCTCAGCCTGTATCAATATGGGCGGACTCAGGGCGACCGTGCCCGACTCGGACACCGTCTCATAGCTTAGGGTCATGTTGTCACAGAAGGTAAACGTCCCAGGGCTTTCATACCCGCTTGGTTCCGCAGTGTACACCTTCAGCTTGAACTGGCCTGACGCGCCGAAAGGCAGTACCCCGGACCAGGACGAATTCCAAGTCACCTTGAACTTGCCACTGGCGGGATCCCGCGCTATTTCGACAGGAGGACCCGTGCCTGGGTCGGGATGAGCCACAATGTCCCTGGAGCCTGGGACCTCTTCGACCCAAAGCTCCGGCCCGAACTCCAGACCCACCTGCCACCTTCTGAGGCGGGAGTCAGCGGTGCACGAGATGCTCACAGTGACCTCCCACTCGGCATACTCGCCGCATGGAACGACGAATTGTCCCGCGTCTTCGGCGATGTTTGGCGTCTTGGCCGCGGCCGTTACGATGAGACGCGGGTCAGTCCTGCTGATGTCCCGCGTGCCTACCCCGCCCGATGCCTCGCCGCTGTCCCTGACGATGCTGGCCCCGCCAACCTGCAGGCCTCCGCCGGCGACGAGCGGGCCTACGGGGACGACGGGGGACTCACCACCGGCAGCCTCACCTGCGATAGGCGCAGGGGTCACGTCGAATGGTGTTCCGTCGCCACGCAGCGCGTCTGCCCGCTTGCGAGCGATGACGCTCCCGGACGCGGCGTTCCGGATCTGCGGTTTCCCGGCAATGGTATATGTGAGGCGGGCACCGGTATCAATCGAGTATATTCCCTCGCGCGAGAACTGCTGGTTGCCGTGGCCATCCCGGCCGGTGACCGCGGTCACCTCCGCCCTGGCCGCCTCTCCCGGCGCAAGGTCGCCGATGTCCCAGACAAGGTCCGCCTGGAGACGCAGGCTGCCCCTGGGGTCGCCACCCTCGATACGAGCGTCTCCATGCGGTCTCCCCGCCAGCGTGACGCGGAATGCGGGCCCGAATTCGTCGCGCACCCTCACGTCCCTCATCGCCACGTCGTTTGGGTTCCTCACCGTTATCACAACCCGCCACTCCAGGCGTTGTCCGAGGGGCGCAATGAAGAGCCTAGCCTCGTTGGGCCGGATGTCCCGCGAGACGGGGATGAAATCCACGGTAAGCTCAGCCTTCTCAATGTCCGGCTCGAACGTCGCGGTCGCCCGCACCGGCCAGGACACCGACCCCGCGTTGCTCCAACCCTGCAGCGGGCCCTCCCCCACCGCCGTGGCGTATGGATTGACCGGCGGGAGCTCAACCCATCCGCTGGGTGGATCAAGCCTATAGACGGTGAGGGAGTTCCCACGAGCAGGAATGGCAGCCAAACCAAACAAGAGTAACCCGGCAACTGCCGCAAAGACTATCGGCCGGCGCATCATTGGTAGCCCTCCTCGCCTCTTCACAAGTCCGTGTTCACCATCCACGACGGCCTTTGTACATACGAATATCCGCGATCGAATCGGCGTATGTCGCAAGACCCATGCCGTCTTTAGCGGCTTGGCAACGCGGCAGCAAAAGCCTGCCCACGCTGGCCGCGAGGGGCGCACGACGGTGGTTTGGCTGTTCGTGCGAACACCCGTACGACCACGGGCGTAGACATCGCGCGGGACAAGTTCGTTGACAATCACACGGCTGAAGTGAGCGGACGACTGTCCGAGGCAAGTGTCTCGGCGACTAGACATGTGTGGTGGGATCGCTGGTCGCCTCTTGCTTTTCCCTAAGGCGCTAAGTGGAGGTGCGGGAGGCCATCGAGCTTCCCTGCATTATGTCTCCTCAGCCTGACTGAGGCCTACAAAGCCGTCGCTGAGGTGGCCCAAATCGGCAGCTGCTGGGCAAGTTCAATAGCCTCCCGCACCCTCACTTGGATCGCCGGCGGTGCATGAGAGGAAAGCAAGACTACGCCACTCGCACGACGGGCTCGATCTTCGCGAGGCGCCCTGCTTTGAGGCGCCGTCATCCGAGCGCAAGGCTGGGCAGCGCTGCGTGACGCGCGCGCCCGTCCTTCCCTTGAAGCGGTTGTGTTTCGCGCTAGCTAGGTTGGGAATGGGATAAAGATGTCAGGCGGGAACAAACCTGTGGCAGCGGAGAGAGGACTTCAGACTTCGAACTATGTTGGTCACCGGGGCTTCTCGTAACACGTCCTCCGGGCACCCCGCCCGGGCTGCCGCTCTCGACTGCCTCAGCACCAGCGGCCCCCTCTGGGAGGCCAAAGCATGGCGACATCTTGAACGAGCTAACAACCGGGCTGCTGTAGTAGAAAGCAGCATTGGGCCAGATTCACCTTCGAAGGGCTTCAAGCTTCTCCTCGTGACGGTCGAGTCTTTCCTGGTGCAGTTGAAAGGCGTCGAACAGAACGCGGATCTTATCGATAACCTCGGTCTCGAGTCGGCTTTCGATACGAAGCTGCCCGGCCTCTACCCGTTCCATGCGGTTCTCGAGCCGGACCTGGCCTGCCTTGAGGTCTTCAACGCACGTCTCAAGCCTCGCCTGACCCGCCTCCAGCCCTCCAACGCGCGTCTCGAGCCTGGCTTGGCCTTCTGCAAGCTCCCCAACCCGGTTCTCAAGCCTGGCTTGAGCTTCTCCGAATTCTGCAAAGCGCGTCTCAAGTCTAGCGTGGCTTTCCTCGAGCCCTGCGAACCGGGCCTCAAGCCTGGCGTGGCCTTCCTCAAGCCCTGCGAACCGGGTCTCGAGCCTCGTTTGGGCCTCCCCGAGCCCTATGAACCGTGTCTCTAGTCCGGCTTGAGCCCTCTCAAGCCTTACGAACCGCCCCTCAAGCCCAGCTTGAGCTTGCTCAAGTCCTACGAAACGTGTCTCAAGCCTACTCTGAGCTTTCTCCAGCCCTGCGAAACGCGTCTCAAGCCTGGCCTGCCCCTCTTCGAGCCCTGCGACCCGCACCTCGAACCTAGCCTGACCTTCCGCGAGCTCCCCGAAGCGCGTCTCAAGCTTAGCTTGGCCCTGCGCGAGCTCTCCGAAGCGCGTCTCAAGCTTGGCCTGACCTTCTGCAAGCTCCCCAAGCCGCGTCTGGAACGCAGCTTGAGCTTGTTCAAGACCTGCGAACCTCGTCTCAAGCCCGGCCTGAGCTTTCTCTAGCCCTACGAAGCGAGTCTCAAGCCTGGTCTGGCCCTCTTTCAGCTCGCGTACATCGGACTTCACGCTCCTGATCTCGTCTAGGACTTCGCGAAGGATTGTTTCCATATCCATTGCCCCCAGGCCGCTGCTGATAGTGTGCCCACGCTACAGGAGTGGCTCTCGCCAGCCCCAGGTCGGGGACAAGAGCACGGGGCGCGAGCCGCAGACACATGTTAGTGTTTTTCGACGGCGACCGCCCTCGTCCTTCACCCAGAAGGATGAATCTCTCTCATTCCCAACATTACCCAAGATAGCCGGCCACAATAAGACACATGGCCGCAACCCCGCACGTCGCCTCAAGCGGATGCGAGAGAACGCGACGCGCGAGATATCGGGTGCCCATCGCCTAGTGCACGGCCGCCCGCAGCCTCTCCGCAAGCCCGGAGCAGCGCCGGTCCTGGGTGCTATTCTTCACGGCGATGGCGAGGGCTTTGGCTGTGCCGACCAACACAACAAGACGCTTCGCCCGAGTGATGGCAGTATAGAGGAGATTTCGCTGGAGCATTATGAAGTGTTGAGTGGTGATGGGCATGACCACGACAGGGTACTCGCTGCCCTGGCTCTTGTGGACCGAGATCGCGTAGGAAAGCACGAGCTCATCCAGCTCGTGCTGTTCGTACGTGACGCGTCGCGTGCCGTCGGGCTCCACGAACGCAACCACGACTTCCTGGTCCTCCTCGTCCACCTTCACAACTCGCCCGATATCCCCGTTGAATACCATTTTGTCATAGTTGTTGCGGATTTGCATAACCTTGTCGCCCTCACGGAGCACGAGCCCGCCCATGCGTATCTCGTGTTTCCCGGCCGCGGCGGGGTTGAGCGCGTCCCGCAGGAGGACGTTGAGGTTCTCGACGCCTGTCACCGTCCGTCGCATCGGCGCCATCACCTGAATGTCATCGATGGGGTCGCACCCCACATACGCGGGAAGGCGCCGCGTCACGAGGTCTTTCACCAGCGCCGCGACCTTCTCGGGATCGTCCTCTGCGATCAAGAAAAAGTCGGCCTTCGCCCCCTCGGCGAGGTTTTTGTTCAGAAGAGGCATCTCACCCCTGTTGACGCGGTGGGCGTTGGTGACTATCATACTCGTCCTCGCCTGCCTGAATATCTCGGTAAGGCGAACAACCTCCACGGCACCGGAGGAGATGACGTCGCGCAGCACCGACCCCGGCCCCACTGAAGGCAGCTGATCCGCGTCGCCCACGAGCACGAGCCTGGTGCCCGGGCGGACGGCCGCAAGAAAGTGGCTCATCAGCTGAATGTCCACCATGGACGTCTCATCCAGAACAATGGCGTCAGCATCGATGGGCGCGCCCTCGTTGTGTTCGAAGGACATCTGTCCCTGCCCAAAGCTCACGCCGAGCAGCCGATGGATGGTTTTTGCCTCGCGTGCCGTCGTCTCGGCGAGCTTCTTCGCCGCACGGCCCGTGGGCGCCGCGAGAGCCACCCGCAGCCCAGCCGACTCGAGGATTCGGAGGATGGTGCGCACCGTGGTGGTCTTCCCGGTGCCGGGGCCCCCTGTCAGCACAAGCACGCCACGGCGGACAGCCTTTTCCACAGCGGTGCGTTGCTCACCGCTGAGGCGCACTCCATCCCGGCGTTCGAGCTCTCCAAGGAGCCGGTCCAACTCAACTGTGAGCGGCTTAGGCGACCTTCCCGCGAGCGCCATCAACCTCTCGGCGACGCTCGTCTCGGCGCGGTACAGGTACGCGAGGTAAACCGCCTTCTCCCCTTCCACGGTGTCGCGCACTATCGCGCCGCGCTCCTCGAGCGCCGGCAGTACCCTCGCTACCAGGTCTTGCTCGACACCGAGGGTTTTCGCCGCCTCGGCGAGGAGGGACTCCTCGGGATAGTAAACGTGGCCGTCCCCAGCGAGTTCGTTCAAGACGTACAGAACGCCCGCCGCGATCCGTTCGGCAGAGGTCGGCTCTATCCCCAGCTGAGAGGCGATCTTGTCCGCGGTTTTGAACCCGACACCGTGGATCTCGTCGGCAAGCCGGTAAGGGTTCTCACGAACCGCCTGGACGGACGCGTCCCCGTATCGCCGGTATATCTTGACGGCAAGCGTGGGACTCACCCCATGGCCCGCCAAGAACAACATCACCTTCCGTATCTCCTTCTGTTCCTGGAAAGCACGGGCTATAACGGCGGACTTCACAGGCCCTATACCCTCGACCTCCGTGAGCCGCTCGGGGTGATGCTCGATGACATCAAGGGTCGCGAGCCCGAAGTGCGACACGAGCTTCTTGGCTGTCACAGGCCCGATCCCTTTGATGAGCCCGGACCCGAGGTACTTCTCGATGCCCTTCTGCGTCGCCGGGACGACTGACTCGTAGCTCTTGACTTTGAACTGCCGCCCGTACTCTGGGTGTTCCACCCATTCGCCTTCGAGCGCGAGCGTCTCCCCCACGCTGATGAAAGGAAAAGTGCCCACGATGGTCACGGGGAGCGCACGACGGGGCCACCGGGCGCCCCCTGGCCGGCCGTCTCCCGGTGCCCGCCCGTGCGCCCGGCCGAGTGCAGAAGGGGTCTCCGGCCCTGCCGCGTCCATGTGCGTGCACGCGACCCTCGCCACCGTGTAGAAATTGTCCTCGTTGCGGTACGTGATGCGCTCGACCGTGCCTTGAATCGAAGGCATGCCTGTCCTCCGTGCGAGGTCATGAATGTCTCGGCTGCCTCATTTTAACATACACCCGCCGGTGCAGTAAACGCTCACAGGCCTCGTGGACTCGCGAGATCTCGCAGCATGCCGTTTTCCGCTCAGCTGCCGAGTTGTCGAGCGAGCCGAATGCCGCTGGCTCCCGGCAGGCTCTCGCATCCAGGAGCGTACTAAGCATCTCGCCAAGAGACCGTTGGCTTTCCCCACGTTACGCCGTCTCGGCCCGGCTGAAGCCCGCGAACCCGTCGCTGCGGTCGCGCGAATTAGCAGTGAGTGAACAAGTCTAGCAGGCTCCGCTCAAAGTCCGCGCCACTTTTCAGCGGAGGGGTCCCTGTTCAGCGTTGCCGGCCTTGCACTCTGGGGACAGCGCGCCTGGCGCGCGCCTCGTTTGAATTCGGCGTGCGAGCGAGACGGCCGAATTCTCCACGCCCCCTCGCGCAAGCACCAGCACAAGCACCGGCAACCATAGCGCCATCAAGAAATAAGACGAAGGCTTGTGACGCCACACTTGGGACGTGATCTCGCTAACGGGCCTTGTCAGGATCGACTGAACTCCCCGGGCGGCGCTGTGGCTCCTCTTTACCCCCCGGGGAGAGAATGTCTGACAACCGCACAAGTGCGAATCCCCTCGCCCTGAGCTCCTCGATGAGCGTTGGTAGGGCGCGGGCGGTCTGCGCTCGCACGTGTAGGAGCACGATCGCTCCGTCCCTCGCGGCAGAGACGACCCGTTGGACGATGACTGCCTGGCCGGGGCTCCGCCAGTCATCAGGATTCAGGGTCCACAGAACCGTTGCGGCGCCTTCCGCTCTCGCCGTCCGCTGGATCTCCTCGTTGTAGCTGCCGTAGGGCGGGCGAAACCAAGCTGGCGTGATGTTCGTGGCGGCCTTGATAACCTCCTGCGTCCTAGCGATCTCGCGTCGCGCGGCCTCGAGAGACAGAGTCGTGAGCCTCGAGTGCGAATACCCGTGATTCCCGAGCTCGTGGCCTGCAGAGGCGATCTGGCGGACAACGCCCTGGTGACGCTCGGCTTGACTGCCGATGAGGAAAAAGGTGGCTTTCACGTGGTGCCTTTCCAGGACGTCGAGGATCTCCTTCGTGTAAACCTCGTCCGGACCGTCATCAAACGTGAGAGCGATCTTGCCCGCCGGAGCAGGCGCCTCTTGACCATCCCCGGTGCCGCTCGTCCCGGCGTGGGTGCCAGCATCTCCCCCCGGCGGAGCACCTCGCCCCTCGTGAAGAGTCGTGATCGTGACGACCGCGAGCTCGGCTCCTGTTTTCGCGTCCTGAAGGCCCTGTCCCGCGGAGCCGCCTGCGCCGGCCCCTCCGACCGACGTGGACATGATGGTGACGACCGGCGCGTTCACGGTCTGAAGGTCGCTTCCCGACTCGCCCGCCACCGGCGACAGGGCGCTCCCGTCCTCCCACGACATTTGCGGCACCGAGGCGACTAGTCTCTGGATCCCGTTTGACAGAGTAACCGCACGCGCCGCCTGGTTCCACTCGAGCCAGCATCCGAGGACTTGCGCAAGCTCTCGCGCGGGCGAGTATGCCTGACCCAGCACCGTCACGGTACGGACCAAATGGCCGTTCACGAGCGTCCCCAGGCCTGCCACCCAGTGAACGGTGGCGCCAAAGGTCTCGGCTACCGGCCTCACTGGGACCATCATCGAGCCTTCCTGGATGAAGCCAAACACGTAAACGTCCGGCCTCCGCTCCATCTCGTACTCTGCCCCGTATCCCTGTCCTTGGCCTCGGGACGGTGTTGCAGTAACCTCAAGCGACGCGTTCTCTTGCACGGCCGCCTGGACTGGGGATCCTTGTGCCGCCATCGCCGCGGCGACCACAATCATGACCGCAAGGCCAGCGAAGCCAAGGCGACGTACGCCTATTGAACGCGCGAACCCGCTCAGCCGCCCGAGCCCCCGGGACCACGCAGCGCACTTCGAATCCCTCGGGTTCCATCCAGCTCTCGCAGCCCTCGAAGCCCTCACCGTTGCACGCGCGCCTTCCCGCCACGTCCGCCACCACTCGAACGCCCTCACAGTGCACCATGCCTCCTCCTGATTCGCCGCCCCACGCCGCCGTTTTCAGGAAACGGGTCGCTCATCGTGTTCCTCGGACCTGCGCCGGGCGCCGTATCAATCCCATCGATCCCTATAATCCGTATGCTTGGCCCAGTCACGTATGCCTGGGATCGATCGGGGGCCGCGGATACGATTATCACGTCCCTCCGAGCGGGCGGAACCCTCGTGGCAAGAAGTGTGGAGGATGCAGGGATAGGGCGCGGCGCAACTCGGAGGCATACATGGACCCGCAACGACAGATACAGATGGAGGGGCACTCAAGATGGCTGGGATGGCTGGGATGGCTGGGGACTCGCTCCTCGGCCAGCTTAGGGGGCAATGCTCAATGGATGGCGCTCAGGGAATGACGTGGCAGGTAAGGCCGGTGACGATGAGACCCGCGAGGGCGGTGCCCAGCGAGATCGCAATGAAGGCTTTGCGGATGCCGATGCCGAAGAGGAAGGCGGCGACGGCAGCCGTCCATGCCCCAGTTGATGGCAATGGGACCGCCACGAAGAGAACGAGACCGAGAGGCCCGTACTTCTGGACTAGACCGCTTCTCGCGCGTGTGCGCGCGAAGAACCACTCGCTTGCCCTTCGGACCGACTGAAAGCGTTGTAACCACGCGGCTGCATAACGCAGGAAAAGCATCACTGGAACAACGGGAACGATGTTCCCGAGCACCGCTACGGCGCAGGCCTCCACCGGGTTCATCCCGAGCGAGATGCCGAGGGGAATCGCGCCGCGCAGCTCCACAACGGGCATCATTGCGGTAAGAAAGACCAGGGTCTCCCTGGACACAACTGAAACCCACTCGTTCCAAGACTCGAGCAAGACCGATTCGCCTCTCTCAGCTCCCTCCCTGAATGTTTCCCCGCCCGCCTCGGATCTCCTCCCAGACTGTGCCTCGTTCTCAGCGCAATAGGCCGGCTCCCGCGCGCCCGCGCACCACGCAGGCTTTCCTCCTAAGCATGGTCCATGCATGGTCCATGAGTTTACCCGTTTTCCCCTTGGAGCGTTGGGACTGGCGCCGCCTGTGCGATGCGGCGCCCGGAATTTGGCCAGGCTGCGGGCCGAATCCGGGGAGGTGCGCCGCGAGCACGCCATTCCCGGGTAGCATGCTTGCAGCCGAGTTATCACCGTCACTCTGGCATTGCCAATCGGGCGAGAGATGGGCACCCTCGCACGGCATCACTTGCAGTAAAACACTTGAAGTCTGTCACCGATTACGGTGCCTGTCCGCGCCAGCACGCCTTCAGGAAGCTCCACCACCCAGCTCGTCTCTCGCACCATGGGCCCGGCCTTGCCTGGCAGGAGCGGCGCGAGCAGGCACACCACGACGCCTGCACGATTCGCATAAGCCACGTCGATGGCGAACTTCATCCCGAAGCTGTGGACGCCCTTGCACGGCCGGATCACGAGCCCCTCGCCCTCTTCAAGCGATTTCCTGCCGAGGAGCCCGCGCGCACGGGCAGCCGCCGAGAGCGCAAGCTGCGCGCGCGTTGCGAGCACCGTCGAGCGCGTCATGTTCAGCACGGCGACGCTGGACCGCACGCCAGGGTTGTCCCTCTCCTCGACGGGCCGTCCGGTCGTAAATACGGAAAACGCAGCGGTTTCGCCCGTCTCCTCGGGCAGGGCGTCATCCGCCGTGACGACCATCGTCATCCGCCTCCATCCCGGGGCATTGCGCCCCTTCCACGCGGCTCGCTACCTAGCGTCGACCCCGGTCGCGGCCATCAGTGAATCAACGAGCAGAGCCCTGAGACTAAGACCAAACACCTGCCGGACGAGTACGCCCTGGACGGCAGGCGGTGTGAATGAGCTACAGACCCATGAATGTCGTGGCGACCTGGATTATCGCGGGCCCGAGGAGCACCACGAAAAGCGTGGGGAATATGAAGAAAATGAGCGGGAAGAGCATTTTGATGGGAGCCTTCATGCCCGCCTCCTCCGCTTGCTGGCGCCGCTTCGTGCGCACTTGCGCCGACTGAATGCGAAGGATGTTAGCGATGCTCACACCGAGCTGGTCCGCCTGTATCACGGACGCGATGAACGAGGTGATGTCGTCGATCTTCACACGCTCCGAGACCTCGCGCAGGGCGTCCCTTCTCGACTTGCCCATGCGGATCTCCTGCAGAAGCAAGGCGAACTCGTCAGCGAGCGGGCCCTTCTTCCTCTCAACGACCTTTGCCAGGGCTGCGTCGAACCCGAGCCCCGCTTCCACGCTCACAGTCAAGAGGTCGAGCACGTCGGGGAGGGACTTCCGGATCTGCTTCTCGCGCTCCTTCCTTTTTGATTGCATCATCATCTCCGGGACAAGCCACCCCAGGGCCGCAACCACGAAGGCCAGGAGCAGGGCGGTGCTCGGGCCGAGGCCAAGCGCCAGCCCGAACGCCGCGATCGGGAGGATCGCGAGCGTCACGACACGCATCAGAATGTAGTCACCCGGGGTCATGTTCCACGGGTTCCCGGTAGCGTCGAGCTTGTTCTTGACCGCATCGACTATGTGCTTCGGGGTGACCGACACCACGAGATTGTTGATGGACTGCAGAACCGGGCCGAACAGCCGCTCCCCAAGCGGCCGCGCGAGCTTCTTCTCGCGTTCGCTGGGCACGCGCGTGAGGACAGCGAGCCGTTTGAGCCGCTCGTCCGCGGTGGGCTCACGCCGCGTCAAGCCCATGGACCACATGGTGACCGATGTCACACTCACAAATACCAGCGCCGATACCAAAAGGGCCACCCGTCAGCCCCTCCCCTTGTGTCAATCCTCCCGGACTAGACCTCGATCGTGACGATTTTCCGAATCACCAACGCGCCGATGATCTCGCCAATCACCGCCATGACGATCATGATTCTCCCGATTGGGTTGGTAAAGAGCAGCGTGATATAGCTGGGATTGATGGCATACAGCAGGATCCCCAGCCCCACCGGGAGGACGCCGATGATGATCCCGGACAGCCTTCCCTGCGCTGTGAGAGTCCTGATCTCGCCCCGTATCCTCACTCGCTCCCTGATCGTGTGGGCAATGTTATCGAGGACTTCCGCAAGGTTGCCGCCGACCTGCCGCTGGATGAGAACGGCCGTGACGACAAGCTCGAGGTCCTCGCTGCCAACCCGGTCTACCAGCGAGGTGAGCGCCCCCTCTGTGGGCGCGCCCAGGCTCATCTCTTTCATGGCCGCCGAGAACTCGTCGGATATGGGGGGCGACATTTCCCTCGATACCATATCCATGGCTTGGAGGAAACTGTAACCCGCCCGCAATGAGTTCGCCATTATGGCGAGCGCGTCGGCTATCTGCGTGTTAAGCCTCCCCAATCGTTGCCCCTGCTTCCATTTGACATACACGTTGGGTAAGAAGCCCCCCGCGATCCCTAGCGCCAGGGCGACAGCCGCGTTTCTCGTGAGAACGACCCCTGAGACCAGCCCGAGCAGCAAGAGCATGAAGTTGAGTGCCACGAACTCCGAGCCGCGAAGCGGGATATCCGCGCGCGCGAGCTCCCTCTCGACCTTCGCCGCGTACGCCCCTTTCTCGAAGGCTTTGCCCACGAACGCGAGGGTCGGGCGCAGCGAGCCGAGCAAACTGCTCTTAGCCGCCGCGGCGGCCGCCTGCGGCTGGCTGCCGGGCGCATTGGCCGCGGCCCCAGATAGGCGCGCGAGCCTCCATGTTCCAGAGCGCCGTTCGCCGACCGCGCGAAGGACGCCGTGCGCCAACAGCGCCACGGAAATGAACACAAGCGCCGATACAGCGGCTGCAAACAGTTGGCCAGGCATAGCTTGCTCCCCTTTGATTGTGGTTTGACCGTGGGTCTGAATGAACTCGAAGCCTCGTCCCGCTTACAGGAAATCCACGAACATTCCGGACGGAAGCGGGATTCCCATGGACTCGAACCGCTCCAGGAACTTCGGCCGAATGCCGGTAGCCTTGAATCTCCCGACCACCCTGCCCTGCTCGTCCACGCCCGTCTGCTCGAACACGTAGATATCCTGCATCGTGATGATGTCGCCTTCCATGCCCTGGACCTCGGTCAGGTGCGTGATCTTGCGGCTGCCGTCGCGCAGCCTCGCCTGATGCACTATGAGGTCGACGGCTGAAGCGATCTGCTCTCGGATGGCCCGTAGCGGCAGATCCATTCCCGCCATGAGCACCATGGTCTCCAACCTCGCGAGCATGTCGCGGGGAGAGTTCGCATGACCCGTGGTGAGCGATCCGTCGTGGCCGGTGTTCATGGCCTGGAGCATATCCAGCGCCTCGCCCGACCGCACCTCCCCTACGACTATCCTGTCCGGCCTCATGCGCAGGGCGTTCCTCACGAGATCCCTGATGGTGATGGCACCCTTGCCCTCCAGGTTCGGGGGCCGCGCCTCCAGCGTCACCACGTGCTCCTGCCGAAGCTGCAGTTCCGCGGCGTCCTCGATAGTGACTATCCGCTCGTCCGGCGGGATAAACGACGAGAGCACGTTCAGGGTGGTCGTCTTGCCGCTGCCGGTCCCACCCGACACCACGATGTTGAGCCTCGCCTTCACACAGCCCTCGAGGAACTGAGCCATTTCCCGCGTCAGAGTGCCGAACCTGACCAAGTCATCTATGGTGAATGGCTCTCGCGAGAACTTCCGGATGGTGATGCAAGGACCAACCAGCGACAGCGGGGGGATGATCGCGTTCACCCGGGACCCGTCCGGGAGCCTTGCGTCCACCATCGGGCTGGCCTCGTCAATCCGCCGACCAAGAGGTGACACGATCCTTTCTATTATGTGCATCACATGGTCCGCGCTGCGGAAGCACACTCTCGCCCGCTCTATCCTCCCGCCACGCTCCACATACACATTGTTCGGGCCGTTGACCATTATCTCTGACACCGAGTCATCTTCGAGGAGCGGGGTTATGGGCCCGAGACCGAGCACATCGTCGATGACCTCGGAGATCACCTGTGCTCGCTCGGAGCGAATGAGAGGCAGGGGTTCCTCATCGAGGACCTTGGACGCCACCACCTCCACTTCGCTGGCCAGCTTCTGTCGGTCCGCCGGAGAGTCGGTCTTCCGGAGCAGCTCCTTGTCTATCTCCTTTACGAGCCTCTCATGGATTTTCTCTTTAAGAGCTGCGTACGGGTCCTCGCGCGGCATGACGGGCCCGGATTCGACTTGCACAGCCGCCGACCCGCCGTCCAATCGCGCCGAGTCCAGCACCCGGAGCACCCTGTCCTCCGCCTGAGCGGCGGCATGCAGCGGTCCTTGCCCGCCCCGCACTGGCGCCAAACCCGCCTGCACCGGCTTTGCCTGTCCCTGCTTCACCTGTTGCACGCTTTGCACTTGCCGCGCTTTCTCCAACCGTGCCTGAAGTGACATGGGTCACGCTCACCCACCCGTGAAAATGCTGAAGATCCGCCCTGAGATCCCGAGACGTCGCCTCGCGCCTGCGCTGTGGCCTTCCGTAGCCGCCATCGCAACTATGTCTGCCTGGCCACCGCCTGCCGCCGCGACCTTGCGACCCGCCAGCGCGTCCGGGACCGCGTCATCGCCGTCACCGGCGCCGATCGCCTGCGCGAGATCGCGTATGGTCTGCGATATCCTCGCCGACGGGGCGCTAGTCACAAACGGCACGCCTTTGTTGACAGATGGCACGACAACCCTGCCATCGCTCGGGATGTGAACGTCCACCGGCCTGCGCAGGGTCTTCTCGGTCTCGTCTATGCTAAGGCCGATGTCCCGCGAAGAGCGATTCACGACGAGCTTGACCTTGTCTTCGTCGTATCCCAGGGCGTCCATGATCTCCAGGCATAGCCTGGCGTTCTTGATGGCCGGAAGCTCGAGCGTCGTGACAAGCAAGATCTTGTCAGCCGCGTCGAGCGCCGCAAGGGTGGTGTCGTTTAGCCCCTGCGGCATATCCACGACTATGAAATCGTAGGCTTCGGCAAGGAGCGTTAGAATGGCCTCGACGTGCTTGGCGTTGACTATCTCCGCCTGCTCCGGACGCAATGGCGATGAGAGCACTCTAACCCCCGATTTGTGAGTGACTAGGCACGCCTCCACGAGCTCCGAATCGATCTCGTCTTCCTTCGCGATGTCGGCAATGGTCCTGATCGGAACCGTGTCGAGCATGATGGCCACGTCGCCAAACTGAAGGTCCAGGTCCATCAACACCACGTTCTTGTGGCTATGGCTTGCGAGCTCGACCGCGAGGTTGGTGGCTATGGTGGTCTTCCCCACGCCGCCCTTCGTGCTGAATACCGCGACGATCTTCCCCTCCTTACGCTGGGCTATCGGCACAGGCGCGAACCTTGCCCGCCGCTTGGCGTCCATCTCGTACGCCCGTCGAATCGTGTTGATGAGATCGTCACTGGAAAAGGGCTTTATGAGGTAGTCCCGTGCACCGGCCGCCATCGCCTCTCGAAGATACTCCGACTCCCCCTGCACCGATATGATGATGACAGTGGTGGTCGGAACCTCCACGGAGATCGCCTCGGTCGCCTCTATGCCGCCCATCACCGGCATGTTGATGTCCATGAGGATCACATCGGGCCTGAGCCTCTTCGCTAGAGCGATCGCCTCCTTGCCGTTCTCGGCCTCGCCTGCCACGATGAACCCCTGCCCGAACGACAGCAGCTTCCTGAGGTTCTCACGGGTCTCGGCCACATCGTCCACTATGAGGATCTTGATTCTCTCTTCCGGCATGGCCGTCACCTCCCGGATCCCCCGGACGCAGACGCAGGCGGCGACGATTCCTCCGCAGACACCGGTGGCGTGGGTTGCAGCATCATGTCGCGGGTAACGGGCTCTCCTGTCTTCACCACTTTCGTTGTAATCAAGATCACGAGCTCCGACTCTCCCCTCTCAAACTTCTCGCTCTTGAAGAGCGAGCCGATGATGGGGATGTCTCCGAGAATCGGGATCTTGTTCACGATCTTTGCGTCATTGTTCTGAAGGAGCCCGCCGATGGCGATGGTAGCCCCGTCATCGACAATGAGGTGAGTCGAGGCACGCCTTACTTTGAGCGCGGGAATCACGGCGTCCCCCACGTCAAGGGCGTTGTTCCAGTCAAGGGACGACACCTCCGGTTGGACGTCTATTGCGATCCGGCCTCTCGAGTCAACCACCGGCAGCATGGTCAGCTTGATGCCGTATGGCCGCCACTCGAATGCGATCTTGCCGTCGCTCTGCCCGACGTACACCGGAATCTCACCACCCACAAGGAAGTCAGCTTGTTCCCCACTCAGGGTGAGCAGCGACGGGGCCGCGAGCACCTTGGCGGCGTTCTCGTTCACGAGGAGGTCAAGCACAGCCCTAATCGGGCTGAGTCTCCAGATCTCCTCGATGGGACTGCCGTGCGGAATGAGTTGCCGCCATGCCTCCCAGGTGGTCACATCCGTGGGCAGGGGCGGGAGAGGTGGAAAGCTCACCTCCCCGAACAGGAACGACCCGGGCTCGATTCGTTCGCCGTTCACTCCGCCCCACGTTACACCGAGGTTTTTGAGGGCGTCCCTGTTAACCTCGACCACGTTCGCTTGCAGAAGCACCTGTAAAGGATCGGTCATCTCGACGAGGTTCACTACGTCCTTGCTGAACATGGCGGCTATCTTCCCGACCCTCTCGAGCTCACTTTGCGAAGGCACGGTGCCTTCAAGAAGAAGTTTACCGTCTACCGACCGCACCGACACTGTGGGCAAGTTGATGAACGCGCTCACCCTATCCTCGAGCGATGGTTCAGGTCGTGTCGCGGGAGCCGCTGGCTCCGCGCCAGATTCGGGTGCAGGCGCAGGCGCGGGCGCGGACCCTAGCGCCGTGGGCGTTGACGTGGAAGCCGCCGGTGGCACTGATGCCACTGGCGCTGGCTCGGGCTCCTCAACGCGGATGATGCTGACGACGTTGGAGGCATAGAGCCTTGCGACTGTCTCCGCCCGGAGCTTCGCGTAGTCGCTCGACACCAGCCCCTCGAGAAGCACCTTGCCCTTGACCACAGTGACCTCCACGGCCGGGTCTCGTACCGCTGCCACTATGGCATCTCGCAACGCCGCGTCGGAGTCCACCCTCTCAGCAGCGGCACCAGCGGCGCTAGGCTTAGCCTCCCGGGGCGTCTCCGCCTTTTCGGCTCCTGCTGCCGCCACGGCCTCCCCTGCGGCTCCGCCACCGCTCGTGTCCACCGCTGTCTGAGGACCAGCTTGTTGCGGTTGCGGGGGGAGGGGCGCGCCAACGCCCTGCGCGCTCGGTGGCGACGCGGGCGCCGGCTTGCCTTCTGCGACCGCCTCGTCGCTAGGAGAGGGCGGGGTCACTACAATGAAGTTCAGAACCTGGTTTGAGAAGATCCTCGCTATCTTCTCGGCGCGATCCGAGTCGAGGGGATTTTCCACGTTCCCTTCCAGGATCACGGCATCCTTCAGAACTCGCACTGAAACGCCTGGCACGCCAATAGCGGCCTGGACCTCCGAGGCAGCGATAACCGGAGGCTCCGGGGGAAGGGTGGGTCGCCTGACAGTCAGGAGATTAAGGACTTTGTCCGCATATGCCCTTGCAATGCGCTCTGCCCTCTCTGAATCGGCGTCAGTCTCGACCACCCCATCGAGGAGGAGCGTCGACCTGGCGAACCTGGCCTTAACGCCGCTTATCCCGATGGTCTCCTCGATCTCACGCACGACGTCCGCGTTGTCGACGCATACGCGCACGTCGTAACTGGATCGACCCTGCGCATCCCAAACGTGGAGGGTTGTTCGTCCTTCAGCCTTGCCGTTTACGATGACCTCGGTCTTTGACACCACCACCACGTCGGCGATGTTGGGGTCAGCAACCGCTACCCTCACCAGCCCATTGACCTGGAGAATGCGCGATTCCCCTACAACCACGGCGAATGTCGGGTTGCGAGTGACGACGGCCGGCTGCTGCGGTTGCACCGCCTGCTGCGCTTGTCCTGACTGCTGCGCCGGCTGGGTCTGGGTCTCGAGCCCGCCCGGTGTTGCCGGTGCCGCGCTCGCCGCCACAGGGGACGCCGCGACGGCGAGCGTGGCAGAAGCCAGGACGATGAGCGCCAGGGCGAGAAGTCTATTCCTCCTTGTGCCAAGAGACAGATGGGTTCCAATCATTGTTTGGTCGCCTCCCCGCCGTCACTCAGGGTGACGAAGGTCCTCTGCGTTCCCTTGATTACCTCCACCACCTCAGGCTCGGAAATCGGCTTCTCGGCAAGCTGAGAAGGAAGCGATGACGGCCCGTGCGCCACAGGGGTTGGGGGAGCCTGGCGCGTTATGGTCACGGCGGGTCCCTGGGATGTATCCCCAGGGGAGACCACAGGTGCACCGGACCGCGGGGTGCTCTCGCTTGCCGATTTGGGAGGCGACCAACCTTTAACCTCTTTGAGGAGATCCCGGGCGACTATGCCGGAGCTCTTCGTCGTTGAGGCAACCACCGGTCGGAGCGCCAGACGCAGTTGGCCCATGTCCTCGGCGAGGGCGAGCTTCTCTGCTTCAGAGGGGGTCACTGCCAGGGTGACACTGGTCGACACCTTGGCCTTGCCCTGGCTTGTATCCTCGGTGTCCTGCGCCACGGCGAGGACTTCCACGTCTTGGAGCACTGTGAAAGCCATGTCCCCGGTCTCATCCGTTCCGTCAACCGTGGCCACGACGTCCACACGGTCCCCGGGCTTCACGAACCCCGCCACGCCCACCACCTCGTTCACCGGAATGGTCACAGCGCGCTTGTCCCGCGGGACTGAGGACGCGAGGCCCACGGGCTCATTCTGGCCGAACAGCCTGTCCATGATAATGGGCTCGCCCTCGAGTATCTCGTACTTGGTAAAGAGGCCCACCACTTGTTCCGCCGCGCGCGCCGTCCTCGCGTGGATGGCGCTCTCCGGCATCTCCCTCACATAGATCATGTCCGGCGTGATCTTGGTGCGCGGCGGTATGGTCGCTTTGGCGGCCACCACCGGGACGTTCTTGACCTCCACAGGTTTGGGCTTTGCCGCGTTGTTGACGTATACATAGGTCATGACGGCAGCTAAGAGCCCGGGTATCAGGGCGAGCGCAATCGTGAACTTACCGCCCTTCATTTAGCCACCCCCTCGTCCTCGGCCAAGCGAGCCCACCTCGCAGGCGAGGTTGACCATCACGGGAACATAGCTTCTACCGTGACCTGCCGTGACGTTCTACTGTATCTTCCCGTCGCTATTCTTTCAGCCTGGTGGCGACCACGCCGTAATTCCCGGCGCCCCCAGGTTCGCCATCAGCCACCCATCTTATGAACCTGCCCGTGACCTCGCACTTGTTGCCTGGTCCGCTTACGCCTTCAAGAAAGAACGCGGCGAACCCCACAAGGCGAACCTGGCTGCGCCCGTGAAGCTCCTCCGGGTTGAAGTCGGCCACCGGCACCACGACGACCCTCGGGCAGTCCTTCGCACAGTGATCGAACGTACACGGCGGCGAGTGGTGGCACTGGGATATCCTGTACGTGACCCCCCTCACCGTTGGGCCGGACATGTTGCCAGGCTCGGTCTCGAGCCAAACCTCTCGGCATTCATCCATGCGCAGCCAGCCCTGGTAACCGTACTTGATGTTATCCTCGTAGTTGCTCGCGCCCCTCCCTCCGAGGGCGAGACCGCCGAAGTTTCCGTGATCGCCCGCGCCACCTCCGTATTTAAGGGTGTACGGCTGGCCGTACACGAACTCCTGGTCCGGGACAACGAACGGCGCCGCTCCCCACACCGCGCTCAACGACCCGACCGTGGCCGTGGCGCTTGCGCTGACGTCGCTGCTGGCGATGCCGAAAACCTTTGCGAACCCCAGCGGAACGGTGCGGGACACCGTCACCTTTATGCTGTGGCTGTCCGGGAAGGTGGTGACGACACGGGTTTCTTCAGCCCCATTCTTCACGGCGTAGCTCACGGCTTCGGCTTCCGCCTGGCCCGGATTGTCCGGGAGCTCTTGCGCACCCGCGAGCGCGGCCGCGTCAGCAGCGTTAGACAGCGCGATTCTATTAAAGTACAGGAGGCCCACGTCCACCACAATAGCAGCGATGCCGAGCAATACCACCATGGCGAGCGCAACGAACACTATGACGCTCCCCTTCTCATTCGACAGGACTCTGCTCACACGCGCCACCCGACTCACCGCCTTCGCCACCTCCTCGCTCGGTCCCCCGGGGGCACTGACCTTCACTCCACACGCATGACCGTAACGCCTCGCACAGGATACGGGTTTGTCAGTATGTCGCTGAGGAGAGGGACTACGATGTCAACGAGGTATTTGACCTCCACCCTGAGCTCCGCGCCTCGCAGCCGCTCGGATTCGGGAGGCGTGATGCTTACCGTGATCTTGCTCGCGTCTAGAGCGCTCGCCGCGTCAAGCACACGCTCTATTATCTCCGCGTCGGTCTTGCCGAGAACCCCGATCCTCGCTCCCTCGCGCGAGGCATGAGAGACGACAAGCTGGGCGCTCAGGACCCTCCCGAACTCGATGATGCCGGTGAGCAGGAGGAGGAGAACGGTGAGAACGATGGCCATCTCCACCAGGGCCTGGCCGCGGCTGCTTCTTGGAAGAGAAAAGCATTCATTGCGGGACATGCTCCGCCTCCCTCCTCCTTGCTCGCCCGTCCTGCAGGGCGCGCGTTGCGCTGTTTCATCTGCATCTTTGCGCTGCATGCGGCCCGGCGCACGCTTAGCTGTGCCACCTCTCGACCCCCCGAACGACAATCGCGACACGGGGCACGACGCCACACCTAGGAGCCACCCAGGGAGACCCGTACGAGGCCGGATTCCCCTAGATGAACGCTGACGGAAAACGCGTAACGATCGCTATCACGAGACCGATTCCAATGGCGGCCGAATAAGGGATCGCCACGCCCGAGCGGGGCAACGGCACGGTCTCTCTGAGGGGATGCACAACCCTTACGGTACGGCAGACGAGACCCGGGATGATATATGAAGCAAAACCTAAGAAGCCTACGAGGATAGCCGTAAGGGTAACCCCCAGCCGGCGCCGCCTGGCGAGCACCACGGCAGATATGACGCCTCCGGCCACGGCGCCGTATAAGATCGAGTACGCCGCACCTTTAGGCCCCAGGATCGCTCCGACGGCGGCGAGAAGCTTGACGTCGCCAGCGCCCATCCACCCGAGGGCGAACGGCACGAAGAGGATGGCGGTACCGGTGAGTATACCCAGCACGGACTGGCCGAGGCCGCGAAAACCACCTGTAACGAGGCCAAGCACAAGGCCAGCGCCAAGCCCGCCGATCACAACCTCATTTGGCACTCGCCGCTCTCTTACGTCCCACCACGTTCCCGCTGCGGCGACTGCCAGGGCCGCAACGATCCGTGCCACATCGACCACCCTCCGCAGCCTCAACCATCCACTCATTCAATGGCTTCGATCGCTCGTCCGAGCAGGTCCGCCGATCTCGCGACGACCAGTGCGACGACCCCGGCTAACACGACAGCTACCAGGGTGATTATCAGCGCGTACTCGGCCATTCCCTGACCGCTTTCGTCGCGCGCCAAACGGGCCAACCTCACCCTATCCACCATTGGTGCCCCCTTTCCAGCGGTCTTCCCGGAACGGTCTGTCGGGCGACCACGTGCTCGGATCACACCTGCCCCGACAATACATGGGGACGGAGCCCTGCCGGAGGGGTCGACAGAGCTCGACAGCAAGCGCAGCGCAACCGACAGCCCACACGCTGCGTCCTAGATATCAACGTCCCGAAAGATTATTGAGCCGACTCTGGATCCTCAAGAGCACTCTGCGCACGCGAGAATATGCCCTCAAGGCCACCTCTCAGTGCCACAAGCGCACCGATCAGCACTACCGCAACGAGGGCGATGATAAGCCCGTACTCGACCATGCCTTGTCCGTCTTCCTCATAGAAGAGCCTCTTCAGCAGCGCCAACATGACTCACACCTCCTTTCGTGCAAGTATGCCCGACGACCGCGTGAAGAGGTCTTTGTGGTCAACCGCTCTCGAAAACTGGGTCAGATCAGGTCAGGGCAAAACCGCTGGGCTCGTGCAACCCGGCTGACCCGCAGGCCCCTTTCGCGGCCTGCCGAAGAGACTCTTCAGAAAGACGAAGCCTGCACGTCGGCGTTGCCAAACGAGCAGGCTCCAAAAGTCCCTTCTCTTCGGCAACCCGGCTATCATGGCCAGAACCCCTCCTGGCTTTAGACCCGTGGCTTTGCGTCCCCGCCTTTCGACGGGTTTGCCTT